>NZ_BAAGRL010000033.1:0-151125 GCF_054782975.1 Myceligenerans halotolerans | reverse complement strand
CAACGGCCAAGGGCTGTGCGAAGCATGCAACCAGACCAAAGAAGCCCCCGGCTGGACCGCCGACACCGACACCGACCCCACCACCGGACGACACCGCGTCACCACCACCACACCCACCGGACTCCGATACGACTCCATCGCGCCACCACCACCCACACCCGCGCAACACGCCGCCTGACGACATCGCCCGCCACGCGGGCCTGCGGATGCCTGTCCACCCCTGACTCGTTCGCCGCGTTGAGCGGCGTATCGGTCGTGCGATCGATCCGGGCAGTGCGGATCCGGCTCGCCGACTTGGCCTATGACGCCGCCGATCTCGAGTTCGTGGCGCCGAGCAGGGTGTCGTAAGGGGCAAGGTCCTCGCCGTCGGACTCCGCGCGGGAACGTTCCTGTTCCAACCAGGCGCGGAGTGCCACTTCGTCCTGCCGGGCGCCCAGGCGGGACTGGACCTTCTTGAGGCGTTTCGCGTGGTCGCGTGCGTTGCGGCTGGGCTTGCCGGACACCGCCTCCGCGACGAGTTCCGCGGCGTAGCGGGCTCGCTTGGCCGCGCGGCGGGCGCGGTGCCATGCGACGTCGGCAGCCGCCCCGGTGCGCTTGTCGGCCTTTCGTTCCAGCTTGGCGAATCTCTTCCTCGCGCTCCGTGCGGCGGCGACGAGGCGGCGTGCCTCGTCGCCGGTCGGACGGCGACCAAGCGCGGAGCCGCCGGCGGATGCCTCGATGAGCTGGTCGAGGTCCGCGAGCAGCGCGACGTGCCCGGGCGTGTCGAGGAGGTCGACGACGGCGGTCCGGGCGCGCTCGTACTCGTGTGCGAGCTCGCGATCGAGCTGGGCAGCGAGGTCCGCGACCGCGGGCGCTCCGTCGTCGTCCAACGCCGCAGATACGCGGGAGCGGAGCAGTTCGCGGAAGACCTCGGCGTCGCGGGCCTTGCCGAGCACCCTGCCCCACTCCTGGAGGCGGCTGCTGAGCGGGTCGGCTCCGGGCTCGTCAGCGGCGAACACGCGCAGGGCGCTGCGGATCTTGCGGACGGCGACCCGTGCCTGGTGGACGCTGTCGGGGACGTCGGCCCGCACGGCGTCCTCGTGGCGACGCAGCGCGTCCGCCTTCTCGCGCAGGTACTCGGCGACGACGGGGTCCACCTTCCCGTTCTACACCCGGTGGCAAGGGCTGATGTTTCAGCGGGGGCTGAAAGGTATTGATGCTGGCCACGGGTGATTCATACCGTGATGCACGTTTCCTGCACCGGGCCCTCAGGGGCCGATGCTCGCGGCTCGCCCCGCGAGCCGTGCGACGAAGCGCGACGAGAGGATGGTGGGTTCACGGATGCGTGGATCACGGATGGTGACGCGTCTGGCCGTGGTGGCGGTCGGGGCGCTGGTGGCGGTCGCGGGAGTGTCCGCGACGGCGTCGGCGGATGAGCTCGATGAGGGCGTGTACAGCACGCTGTTCTGGGACGGCGGAGGCGCGCTGACCGACGACTTCGGTGACCACTACGGCGAGATCGGCAACTCGCTGTGCAACGGGTGCGCGAACTCGTGGGACACGCAAGGCGTTCGGGCCTGGCAGGCGATCCTGATCGCGGAGGGGCTGCTTCAGCGTGGTCAGGCCGACGGCAAGTTCGGTTCCGATACCGAGACCGCGACGTGGAACTACCAGAACCGTTACGACCTGGGGACCGACGGGCAGGTCGGTCCGCAGACCTGGGGGCATGCCGATGGCCGCCTGCGGTGGAACTCGTCCAGCACCTGGGTGATGTACAACGGCTCTCGTGGCTACGTGCAGTTCGAGCGCGGTAACAGCGCCCACGGCAACGCCGGGGGCAGCGGCGCCTATCGCATCTTCCGGGTATGCGTCTCCAACTACTGCGAGGGGTTCGGTAACTCTCGGATCTACCACTAGACACGGCGAAGGCTGACGATCCCGCCGCCCGTGTCCGCACCCGCGCCCAGGCGTAGGGGAGCGGCGCCCAGAACCGCCGTTCCGCCGCGGGGGGCGCGGACGGACGAATGCCTCGTGGTCGGCAGGTAAACGCCTGCCGGCCACGAGGCATTCGTCGCGTGACGGTGTCGGGCCCGTTCTGCCACGAGGCGTCTCAGCGCGCGGCGACCCGTTCCGTCCGGGTGAGCGCGGCGGCGTCGTCGGCGATCGCGGAACCCTCGCCGGCCAAGGAAGGCATCATCGTCGCGAGCTGGGGCTTCCAGGTCTCGTAACGGTCGGCGAAGCACCGCTCGAGCACGCCGAGCATCGCGGACACCGCGGTGGACGCGCCCGGCGAGGCGCCGAGCAGGCCCGCGATCGAGCCGTCCTTCCCGGCGATGACCTCGGTGCCGAACTCCAGGACGCCGCCCTTGCCCTTGACCCACTTGATGACCTGGACGCGCTGGCCGGCGGTGATCTTCTCCCAGTCGCCGGGCTTCGCCGTGGGCATGAACTTCTGCAGTTCGTGGAACTTCGTCTCCGGCGCCGCGGCGACCTGACCGACGAGGTACTGCGTCAGGTCGAGGTTCTTCAGGCCCGCACCGAGCATCGAGAAGAGGTTGTGCGTGCGCAGGCTGGTGATCAGCCCCAGGAACTTGCCCTTCTTGAGGTACTTCGGCGAGAACCCGGCGTAGGGCCCGAACATGAGATAGCTCTTGCCGTCCACCACGCGGGTGTCGAGGTGCGGCACGGACATCGGCGGGGCGCCGACCTCGGCCTTGCCGTACACCTTGGCGTTGTGCTCGGCGACGACGTCGGGGCTGGAACTGCGCAGGAACTCGCCGGAGATCGGGAAGCCGCCGTAGCCCCGGATCTCCTTGATCCCCGCCGCCTGCAGCAGCGGCAGCGCGCCGCCACCCGCGCCGACGAAGACGAAACGTGCCGTGACGGTCCGGCCACGGGTCTCGGCGTTCCAGGTGCGGTCGCGCAGCGAGATGCGCCAGCGACCGTCACGCTGCTTCTTCAGCCCGGTGACCTCGTGGTTCGTGTGCAGGTCGGCGCCGCGGTCTGTCGCGAGTCCGATGAGCTTGCGGGTGAGGGCGCCGAAGTCGACGTCGGTACCGGCCGCGGCGCGCGTGGCGGCGACGGGCTCGTCGGTGTCGCGACCGTTCGTGAGCAGCGGGGCCCACTCGGCGATGACGGCGGGGTCGTCCGTGAACTCCAGGTCGTCGAAGAGCGGGTGCTCGCGGAGGGTCTCCCAGCGGCGCCGGAGGTAGTCCACGTTCTCCTCGCCGCGCACGAACGTCATGTGCGGGGTGACGTTGATGAAGTCCGTGCCCTCCATCAGGCCGGCCGTGAGCAGGTGGTTCCAGAACTCGCGCGAGGTCTGGAACTGCTCGTTGATCTTGACGGCCTTGGAGATGTCGATCGAGCCGTCCTTGCGCTCCGGCGTGTAGTTCAGCTCGCAGAGGGCGGCGTGGCCGGTACCCGCGTTGTTCCACGGGTTGGAGGACTCCTGGGCGACCTCGTCCAGCCGCTCGTAGATGCCGATCCGCCAGTTCGGTTCGAGGACCGACAGCATGGCGCCGAGCGTGGCACTCATGATGCCGCCGCCGATCAGCGCGACGTCGACGTCGGTCGCGAGGGGCTTCTCAGTGGTGCGCGGAAAGTTCACGCGTTCCACTGTAGGGCGCTTGTGAAGACTGGAACAAAGTTGGTGGTGCAGGTCACAAGGATCCGGCGGTGACCTCGCTCACGGGGCCTGCTTACGCCAGGTGCCGCGCCAGACCCCGTTCTCCCGCGCGCATCACGCGGGAGTGCGCCCAGATGCAGAGTGCGGGCGCCACCCGCGCGGCCAGGGCCGGCCGGCCGCGCACGGGCGTGACGACCCAGGTGAGACGGATCTCGGAATGGCCCTCCGGCCGCTCGGCGACCGACACCGACGCGCCGCCGCGCAGGTCGCCCGACACCCGCAGTTTCGCCCGCCCGGAGCGCTCCGGGTCGGGAGCGCGGGCCTCGACGAGATCCAGACGCAGATCGAGCGCGCCGCCCACCGGGCTTCGCACCCGCAGCCGCACCCACGACCCGGCGCCGCCGAGCCCGTCGGGGCCCGCGACGACACCGGCCGACTCCGAGCGGAGGCCCGGCCACCAGACCGGCCAGGTGAACCCGGGGTCGGCGAGCACCTCCCACACCCGCGGTGCCGGTGCGGGAACACTCCAGGTGGTCATCAGCCGGAAGGTGCGGGCAGGCAGGCTCACGGTCAGAAGTAGTCCCGCACGTGGACCTGCTGCCCGGAGAACATCGCGGTCAGTGCGGTGTCCCACTTCTCCGGGCCTGACAGGTGCCCCGCGAGGCGCAGGTTCCGCGCCGACTGCGCCCCGGCGTACAGGAGGGCCAGACCGTTCGCCGTGAGCACGGGACGATCGTGGTGCGCGTCAGCCACGTCGATCGCGTCGGGTTCGAGATGAGCCACACCGCCGGCGACGTCGATGGTCCACGCACCCGACAGGTCCGCTCGCGAGCGGGCGCGATGCCCCGCGATCGTTGAGGTGTCCTCCACGGCGAACGGAACAGCGCCCGCCACCGGCGCGAGCCACGCGCCCTCCAGCGCCCGCTCCACATCGAGGATCCGGAGCATGTACGGGTGCTCCGCGAACCGCCGCACGCTGAGGTCCGGAAGCACGAGCCACGCCGGGTCGATGCTCGCCCCGCTGCCCGAGGTCGACACCCGGGCGGTCCCGACCACTGTCGAGAAGGTGCCGAGCGTGCGCCACAGAGCGCGCGCCGCGTCAGGAGTCAGCGCGATCAGGTCGTCGACCTCCATCACGGTGCTCGCCGGTGTGTCACCCGTGCCGCGGGTCCAGCTCGCGAAGCCCACGACGGTGCCGTCGTCCGCGGCGAGCGTGATGCCCGTGTAGTCCTCGACGTACTTCTCCGGGGGCGTCCAGAACGGTTCCTCGGCGCGGCTGACCGGGCCGTTCTGCCCGGCGGCCCAGGCGGCGTGCACCGCCGTGATCGCCTCGACGTCGGCAGTGGTGGCGCGTCGCGTGACGATGCCCGACGGCGGAGCCGTGCGCGCTACCCGGTCCAGCGGCACATCGACGTCGTCGAACGAGCCGATTACCTCGTAGCCGAGCCGCCGGTAGATGCCGGGGGCGCTCGGGAACAGCGTGGAGATCGCCTCGCCGCGCTCGCGAGCCTCCTCGAGGGCGGCGTCGAACATCGCGGCGACGAACCCTCCGCCGCGTCGCTCCGGCTCGACGGCGACGCCCGCGATCCCGGCGGTCGGGACGCGCCCGCCGTGGAACCACGACGTGAACCCGTACACGCGCAGCCGGGCCGCGAGCGCGCCGTCGTCGAACACGCCCCACTCGCGGTTCGCCGATGACTCCCACGTCTCGCGTGGCAGGACCGGGCGGGGTCCACCGCCGAATGCCTCGGAGCCGAGGCGCTGGTATGCGGGCTGGTCGTCATAGGTGACGCGGCGGACGGTCAAGGTCATGGCCGCGACACTACCCGCGGACACCGACATCGACGAGGGAGATACGGCGGCGGGGCGGGCGAACCCGGGCGGAGGGCGATACTTGCCGTGTGAATCTTCCTGTCGCCTGGTCCGTCGTGCTCATCGTGACCGCCGGATGGAACCTCCTGATCTGGCCGAGCTTCTGGCGGCGCATCGTCGCCGACCCGCGCTCCCGCGACGACGCCGGCCGCCCCACCCGGTTCCTCACCGTGCACGCGGTCCTGATCGCGGTCTCGCTGCTATTGGGTCTCACGGTCGGCGTGCTGGGCGTCCTCACCCTGTTCTGATCCCGGCGCCCGGAGGTTGCCTCCATACCTGGAGGTAGGTATGGTCGGCGGGTGCCCGAGATGAAGTCGTCAGGCGAGGGTTCGGCCCGTGGCCGCCTCGTCGCCACCGCTCAGGAGTTGTTCGCGCGTCAGGGGGTGGGAGCGACCAGCCCGCGGCAGGTGATGAGCGCCAGCGGTGTCGGTCAGGGCAGCCTGTACCACCACTTCCCGACCAAGCACGACCTCGCCCTGGCGGGCGTCGCGGCCACCACCGCCGACGCCGTCGAGCGGGCCCGAGCCGACCTGCGGGGCGACTCCGCAGCCCTCGACCGCGTCCGGGACTATGTCGGCAGGCGGCGCGATGCGCTCGCCGGGTGCAAGGTCGGCCGGCTCACGAGCGATCAGGCCGTGATGGACGACGCCGAACTGCACGCCGTCGTCGGCCGCTACTTCACGGACCTCCTCGACGAGGTCGCCGCCACCTTCCGCGAGTCGGGCCTGCCCGAGGGCGCCGCTCGCGACCGCGCACACGCCACGGTGGCGATCATCCAGGGCGGGTACGTTCTCGCCCGGGCCACCGGCGACGACGAGGCGATGAGTGCGGCGGTGCGCGGTTTCGTCGCGCTCCTGGCCGAGCCCGACGTCGCCGCCCGCGCGTGACCACCGCATCCCGCCCTCCCGACCACAGGAGCACCCGCATGTCCGAGCCCGCCACCCTTCGCGAGCGCCTGCGCGCGCTCCCGACCTTTCCCCGCCCCGGACTGCCGTCGCTGGATCCCGGAGCCGCGCCCGCCACGCCGCACGAGCTGTTCACGACGTGGCTCGACGAGGCGATCGACGCGGGCGTCCTGGCCCCGCACGCCGTGGTGCTGTCGACGGCCGACGCCGCCAGGAACGTGCACGCGCGCACCGTGATCCTCAAGGATGTCACCGGCGAGGGCTGGTGGTTCGCGTCGCAGTCGAGCGGGCCGAAGGGGCGGGACCTGGAGGCGAACCCGCACGCGGCGATGACGTTCCTCTGGCCGGCTCTGGGCCGTCAGGTGAGGGTGACGGGCACGGCGACCCCGGCCGACCCCGAGACGAGCCGCGCCGACTTCCTCGCCCGCCCCGAGATGTCGCGCGCCGCGTGCCTGGTGGACCGGCAGAGCCAGCCGCTCGGATCGCTCGCCGAGTACGAGGCCGCGTTCGCCGCGGCCCTCGACGCCGTGACGGCGGACCCTGGGCTGGTCGCGCCGGACTGGACGGCCTTCGTCCTCGCACCCACCGACGTCGAGTTCTGGCAGGCACCCGACGACGGCCCGCAAACCCGCCTGATCTACCGCGAGGGCGATGCGGGCTGGACCACAGGCCTGCTCTGGCCGTGAGCACTCACGCCTCCCGCCACCGTCCGACCGACCCACGAGAACAGGGAGTCACGATGAACACCGAGACGAACACCGGACCAGTCGCCGGCCCCGTGGCCGACCTCCTGATCGAGCACGCCCGCACCGACTCGGCCGCCGCGCTCGACGCGCTGATCGACGCCGTCGGTGCCCTCTCCGACGGAGTGTGCGGCGAGCCGTCCGCGCTGCCGGACTGGACCCGCGGTCATGTCCTGGCGCACGTGGACGGTGTCGCCCGCGCGCTCGCCCGGCAGGCCGAGTACGCGGCGCGCGGGGAGCGCATCCAGCCGTACGACGGCGGGGTCGAGGGGCGCAACGCCGCGATCGAGGCGGCGGCCACCCGCACCGTCGCGGAGCACGTCGGCGCGCTGACCGCCGCCCGCGAGCGCCTCGCGGCCGCGTGGCCGGAGCCGGGCTCGTCGCTGTGGGACGCGCCGACGTCGTACCGGGAGGGCCCGGTGAACGGCTGCCTCCTGGCCTGGTGGCGGGAGATTCGCATCCATGCCGTCGATGCGGGCGTGGGTATCGGATTCGACACGTGGGACGCGGAGCTGCAGGCGCATCTGCGGGATTTCCTCGGGGTGCGTCTGCCGGGGGACGTGGTGCTGTCCGGGTCTCCGTCTCCCGCGCCGTCGGACTCGGTGACGGTCGTCTCGGGCACCCCGGTCGACGTCGTCGCCTGGCTGGCCGGCCGTGAACCGGCGGGTCCGGTCCACGCGACGCGAGGGGGCGCGGACGTCCCGCTCCCGGAGCTGTTGCCCTGGCCGGCGGCGCGACGCTGACTCACGCCTCCTGCGCGAAGGCCTCCTTCATGGCCTCCTCGTCCATGTAGGCGACCTCCCAGTGGTGGCCGTCCGCGTCGGCGAACGCGCGGTTGTACATCCAGCCGTAGTCCTGCGTCTCGTTCGGGACCGTGGCGCCCGCGGCCAGGGCGGCGTCGACGATGCGGTCGACCTCCTCGCGCGACCCGGCGCCGAGCGCCGTGATCGTGCGGACGCCGTCGGTGGCGACCTCGTGCGAGGTGAAGCCCTGGAGCTTCTCCTTGGTCATGATCATGGCGAAGATGTTCTCGCCGATCACGAGGCCGGTCGTGTTCTCGTCGCTGAACTGCGGGTTCTTCGCGAAGCCGATGGCCTCGTAGAACTCGGTGCTCCTGGCGACGTCGGCGACGGGAAGGTTGACGTAGATCTGGTTGATAGACATCGGTCTGCTCCTGGGAGTCGGTGTGTCCTTCGTGCGTACACCTCTGTCGACGGAGCGGCATCCCGAAACTCATCGGTGCTCGCGGCGTCGTTAGAGTCAGGGCATGGTTGCCTTCATCTCTCATGTCGCCGTGGACTGCCACGACCCCTACTCGCTGTCCGAGTGGTGGAAGGACGTGCTCGGCTACGTCGAGGACCCGGACGACCCGAACGACCCGGAGCACGAGGAGTGCTACATCGAGGATCCGAAGGGCAGGCGGGTCCCGGTGGTGTTCATCAAGGTCCCGGAGGGGAAGACGGTCAAGAACCGGCTCCACTTCGATCTGCGGCCCAGGGCCGGGGAGCGCAACGCCGAGTATCAGCGCCTGCTGCGGCTCGGCGCGACCAAGGTGGAGGACCACCGGGGGATCGACGGCCCGGGCACGGGCTGGATCGTGATGGCGGACCCGGAGGGGAACGAGTTCTGCATCCTGCGCAGCGAGGCGGAGATCGGCTGAAGCCGACGCCGCTTGCCAGGGATACTAAGGTTTGCCTAACCTTGCCCGCATGAGTGGATACAACGGGCGCAGGGCCGTCGACCCCGAGGTCGTCATGGCCGAGGTCGTGGGGACCAAGCGAGTCTCACCCCACATGATGCGCGTGACGCTCGGCGGGGAGGGGGTCGGCCGGCTCACGCTGCAGGGCTACGACCAGTGGTTCCGCCTGTTCATGACGCGGCCCGGCCAGGAGAACCTCAAGCTGCCGACGGCGTCCTCCGGCTGGTGGTACGCCCAGTACCTCGCCACGCCCCGGTCGAGGCGGCCGTACGTGCGGAACTACACCGTCCGCGCCTCGCGCGAGGAGATGTACGAGATCGACATCGACTTCGTGGTGCACGAGGAGGCCGACGGCAGCACCGGCCCCGGCGCCGGGTTCGCCACGAGCTGCACCACGGGTGAGCGCGTCGGGATCCTCGACCAGGGGATCGGCTACAACCCGCGGCACGACCACGACTGGGTCCTGCTGGTCGCCGACGAGTCCGGCCTGCCTGCCGTGGCCGGCATCTCCGAGTCCCTCCCCTCCGGGAGGCAGGGCCTGGCGATCGTCGAGGTCCCCACCGCCGCCGACAAGCAGGAGTTCCGGGTCCCGCCCGGCGTGGAGGTGCGGTGGGTCGTGCGCGACGAGCTCGAGGGTGCGACGGCGGACGCGGGCGCCGGACACGACGTCGTCCCCGGCGCGGCCGCGCTGGACGCCGTGCGCACCGCCGAACTGCCCGACGGTGTCGGCTACGCGTTCGCGATCGGGGAATCGGCACTGGCCACGGGCACGCGCCGGCACCTGGTGAACGACCGGGAGCTGCCCAAGGGGCACGTGGACTTCGTGGGCTACTGGAAGCACGGCAGGGCATCGCAGAGCTGACCGGCGCCCGGCACGTCGGTCCGTGGCGCTCGCGGACCACGAGCCTGCTTACCGACAGGCCGGTCGTGGCGTAAGCAGGCTCATGGCTGGCGGATCACACGTCGTCCGGGGAGCGGTCCGGGCGCCAGCCGCGCCAGACCGGGTGGCGGAGGCGGCCGTCCTCGGTCCAGCCCGCGTGGTTCACCTCGCCCACCAGCGTCGGCTCGCACCAGCGGGCGGCGCGGGCGTCGAGGGCCGGGACATCGGCCACGGCGGGCGTTCTGGTGCCGATCTCGTCGAGCCGCCGGACGATCTCGCGGCGATCCTTCTCCGAGAAGCCCGTGCCCACGCGGCCCGCGAACCGGAGCGGGAGGGAGTCGGAACCGTCGTCGTGCGCGCGCTCCGGGACCGCGAGGAGCAGCGCTCCCGCCGTCCGCGGGTCCGGCCGGCCGGTGTCCGCGTGCATAGGGCGCCAGCCGACCACCACCACCTCCTGCGACTCGACGTGCTTCACCTTGAGCCACTCCCGCGACCGCCGGCCCGGCGCGTACCGCGAGGCCCGGCGCTTCGCGACCACCCCCTCCAGCCGCAGGTCCCGCGAAGCGTCCAGCGCGGCGACCCCGCCGAGGTCGAGCACCGGCGGCACGTGCACCAGCGGCCCCTCCGCCACGATCAGCTCCAGCACCTCGCGCCGCGCCGACCACGGCTCGCCCGTCAGGTCACGGCCGCCCACCCGCAGCACGTCGAAAAGGAACACCTCCACCCCGACCCGCCGCCGCGCGCGCTCGACATCCCGCTCCTTGTACAGGTTGGCGCGCTGCTGCAACCGGCGGAAACTCGGCCTGCCGTCCGCGTCGAGGGCGACGACCTCACCGTCCAGCACCGCGGGCAGGGCCTCCGCTCCCACCGCCTCCGCGAGCGCCCCCAGCTCCGGGAACGTCGCGGTCATGTCGAGCCCGGCGCGGCTGACCAGCCTCACCTCGCCCGGGGCCGTGAGGTGCGCGAGCACGCGGAACCCGTCCCACTTCATCTCGAACGCCCAGTCGTCCGGCTCCAGGCGGGGCAGCTCGCGCGGGTCGGCGCTGGTGGCGAGCATCGGGCGCAGGTCCGGGGGTGTCTCCGCGCCGAGCGGCTGACCGGTGTGCCCGGTGACCTCCACCGGGTCTGCTGCCCCGCCTGAGGCCTGCTCGCCCGGACCGGCCCCAGCGCCGCGGTCTCCCGCGGGCTGTGCCTTCGTGCGGTGGATGAGCCACTGGTTGCCGCCCGTGCGGATCAGCGCCAGGCGGCGGGTGCCGCGGCGCTCGCTGTGCAGGACGGCGATCACCTCGCCGTCGCGCCACTTCTCCAGGTCGTAGGTGCCGGAGTCCCAGATCGTGACCTCACCCGCGCCGTACTCACCGCGCGGGATCGTGCCCTCGAACGTGCCGTACTCCAGCGGATGGTCCTCGGTCTGGATCGCCAGATGGTTGCGGCTCGGGTCGGTCGGCTCGCCGCGCGGCAGTGCCCAGGACACCAGTACGCCGTCGTGCTCGAGCCGGAAGTCCCAGTGCAGGCGCGTCGCGTGGTGCTCCTGGATGACGTACGACGGCGGCCCCGCCGCGGGACTCCCGTCACCGAACGGCTCCGGTGTGCGCCCCGGGTCGCGCTTGGCGCGGTACTCCGCGAGCCGGGACCACGCGGCCATGCGTTCCGCCGTCGGCTCCAGCGCCGCGTAGTGGCCCCGCAGCAGCGGGGCGAGCAGGTCGCCGTCCGCCGCCACACGCTCGGCCACCTCGTGGATGTCGAGCTGCCGCAGCTCGGGGTCGTCCAGCTCCGCCCACGTGCGGGGCGCGGCGACCCAGGGGCGCTCGCGGCCCCGCGGGGAGTAGGGCGCGATGGTCGTCTTGGCGCCGTTGTTCTGCGACCAGTCCACGAGGACCTTCCCCGCGCGCAGGGACTTCTTCATGTCACTGACCACGAGGTCGGGATGCTCGGCCTCGAGGTGCCGGGCGAGCTCACGTGCCACGGCGGTGACCTGGTCCGACGTCGGCTGGGCGGCTCCCGCGAGCGCCGCGTAGAGGTGGATGCCCTTGGAGCCGCTGGTCACGGGGAGCGGGTCGAGGTCCATGCCGGTGAGGATGTCGCGCGCCCAGCGGGCGACCTGGGCGCACTCGGCGAGTCCGGCGCCGGGGCCGGGGTCCAGGTCGAGGACGAGGCGGTCCGGCGGGAGTTCCGTGCCGGTGCGGCCCACGCGCCACTGCGGGGTGTGGATCTCGAGCGTGGCGGTCTGGCCGAGCCAGACGAGGGTGGCGACGTCGTCGACCAGGACGTACTCGTTGACCGACGTCTTGTGCCGGATCTCGTGGAGCGTCACCCACGACGGCGTCCCCGGGGCGGCGTTCTTCTGGAAGAACGACTGGCCGTCGATGCCGTCGGGCCAGCGCTTGCGGGTGGCCGGACGGCGGGTGACGTGCGGGAGCATGGCGGGTGCGAGCTGTGCGAGGTAGTGCAGCACCTCGCCCTTCGTGGTGCCCGTGGCCGGGTACAGGATCTTGTCCAGGTTGGACAGGCGCAGGCGGCGTCCGTCGACGGTGACGGTGGTGTCACCCGAGCGCGCGTCCATCCCGGGAGGTCCGGTCATGTCTTCATGGTCCGCACCTGCGACGAGATTCACATCTCGACACACCTTGATCGTTGCCTGACCTTTACCTTCTGGTGGGGGTTCGGGGTCTAGGCTCATCGCCCGTGAACCTGTCAGAACGCCGCTCCGTTCCCGTCGCGGACATCGCGCACCGCCGGCCGGATCGCCTCACGATGTACGGAGCTCAGTGGTGCCGGGACTGCCGTAGGTCCAAGGCGGTGCTCGACATCCGCCGCATCGACTTCGACTACGTCGATCTCGAGGGCGACCCGGGGCGTGCGTGCGAGGCCGAGGACATCTCCGGCCGCAAGACCATCCCCGTGATCGTCTTCCCGGACGGCTCCCACCTGGTCGAGCCGACCAACGCGGAACTGGCCGCACACCTGGACCACCGGGGCCTCTGACCTGGCCTTCTCGCGTGACCGCCGGATCGGGCGCACCATCGGGGTATGCGCGCTATCTGGAAGGGTGCCGTCACCTTCGGGCTCGTGAACGTCCCGGTCAAGCTCTACAGCGCGACCGAGGGCCACGACGTGCCCCTGCACCAGGTGCACGACGCCGACGGCGGGCGCATCCGTTACCGCAGGGTCTGCGAGCTCGACGGCGACGAGGTCCCGTACGAGCACATCGACCGCGCCTACGACGACGGCGAGCACACCGTGGTCCTCACCCGTGACGACCTGGCGGCGCTGCCCGCCGAGAAGGACCGCGAGATCGGCGTCGTCGAGTTCGTGCCGAGCGACCAGATCGACCCGATCATGCTCGACAAGACGTACTACCTCGAGCCGGATTCCAGGTCCACGAAGGCGTACGTGCTGCTGCGCCGCACGCTCGAGGAGACCGAGCGGACGGCGATCGTGAAGTTCGCGCTGCGGCAGCGCACCCGGCTCGCCGCCCTCCGGGTGCGGGACGAGGTCCTGGTGCTCCAGACCCTGCTGTGGGCCGACGAGATCCGCGAGCCGGCCTTCGGCTCCCTCGACGAGCCGGCCGCGGTCACGGACCAGGAGCTGAAGATGTCGGCCCAGCTCGTGACGAGCTTCGAGTCCGACTTCGCGCCCGACGACTACACCGACGACTACCAGGTCCAGCTCCGCACCCTCATCGACGCGAAGATCGAGCAGGGCGACGTCATCGACACCGAGGCGACGTTCGGCGAGGCCGCCGCCGAGGAGGGCGAGGGCGGCAAGGTCATCGACCTCATGGAGGCCCTGCGCCGCAGCGTGGACGAGGCCAAGGAACGCCGCACCGGCTGACCGGCCCCGCTGCCGACCACGGCTCGGCGCCGGCGGGTGACGTGAACGTGCGGTCCGGCGCCTGCCCGGCCCGGCATAGGGTTGGGGCGATGCACGATCAGAACCATCTGCCGCCCCGCTGGGCTCGGTGGACCCTCGCCGTCGTGGCCGCGCTGCTGGTGTGCGCCGGGTTCGGCGTGACGACGGCCCGCGCCGAGCTCAGCCTCGGCCCGCACCAGGCACTGTACGAGGTGACGGGCGACCCGCACCTGGTGGTCGACCTCGGGCCCCTGGGCCGGATCGTGTCGTCCTCGCCGCTGCCCCTCGGGCTCGGCGTGTCGGTCACCGTGCAGGAGATCCCCGCCGACCTGACCGCTGTCGACGCCCCCCGGACGCTCGACGCGATGAGCCGCGACCTCGACGCCTACCTGCAGTTCTTCGACTCGCCGGACCAGACGATCGACACCGCGTCCCGGGCGCTGATCGAGGACGCGGTGACCCGTTCCCTGGGCGCGTTCGGATTCGTCGTGCTGGTCGGCGTCGCCGTCCGCACGGCCCTCGGCGCCCGGCGCCGCGGCGAACTGGCCGTGATGCTCGCGCCGCGTACCTGGCAGATCGTAGGCACGGCGGCCCTCGTGGTCATCGTCTGGGCGACGTCCACCGGGAGCGTCCCCGTGCGCCGGGCCTCCGAGCCCGCCGAGGCCTCGATGGTCTTCACGGGAACGGCGCTGGAGGGCGCCACGCTCACCGGCCGCCTCGCCCGCGTGATCGACACCTATGCGGGCCAGCTCACCGGGCTCTACCGGAACAACTCCAGCTACTACACGGTCGCCCGGGAGAACCTGGAGGCGGCGTGGGACGAGGCCGACGCCCGCGAGCAGGCCGCGACCGCCGGCCGGCCGGACATCCCGGGGGAGGGCGAGCCCGGGGCCGGCGACGGCGTCGGCGCGCCGCAGCCGAGCGGGCCCCCACAGCCGCCGTCGGACACGATCACCGTGCTGCTGGTCTCCGACCTGCACTGCAACACCGGCATGACGCCGCTGCTGCGGGCAGCCGTGGCGCGGTCCGGGGCGGGGCTCGTGCTCAACGCGGGCGACACGACGATCAACGGGACCGACGTCGAGAACGTGTGCGTCGACTCGTTCGCGACGGCGGTACCCGACGACGTGCCGTTCGTCGTCTCCGACGGCAACCACGACTCGGTGCTGACCTCGGCGGCCGAGCGTCGGCAGGGAGAGATCGTGCTCGACGGCGAGATCGTCGAGGTGGCCGGGCTGCGCATCCTCGGGGACCGGGACCCACTGGAGACCCGCATCGGCGGCGGCACCACTGCCGTCCGCGAGGAGACGCCTGCCGAGGCGGGGCAGCGGCTGCGCGACGTCGCGTGCGAGGCCCGCGACGCCGGGGAGCGGATCGACGTCCTGCTGGTGCACACGCCCGCCGTCGGCGACACCGGGCTGCGCTCCGGGTGCGTGCCGTTCCAGCTCAGCGGCCACATGCACAAGCGCATCGGGCCGGAAGCGATCGGCTACGGCCTGCGGTACGTGAACAGCACGACCGGCGGCGCGAGCCTCGGCAAGCTGTCGGTAGGCCCGCTCCAGTACCCGACGGCGATGACGGTGCTGCGGTTCGACACCGTATCGCGGTCGTTCACGCAGCTCCGGGAGATCACCGTGGACCCGGAGCAGGACGTCGCGGTGGGCGACTGGGAGGCCATGCCACCGGCCTGGCCGCTCCCGGGCAACGAACCGGTACGCCCGGGCGAGCCGCGGTGAGGCTCGGTGAGCGCGGCCGGGGCCGATAGGCTCGGAGGCGTGAACTCCTCCGTGCCGACCGTGCCCGCCGAGCTGACGCCCGTGGCGCAGGACTACCTCAAGGCGGTCTGGTCGGAGCAGGAGTGGTCCACCAAGAAGGTGACCTCCAAACAGCTCTCGGACCGGCTCGGGGTCGGGGCCTCGACGGTGTCCGAGACGGTCCGCCGGCTCTGCGACCAGGGACTCCTCGACCACGCGCCCTACGGAGCCGTGGAGCTGACCGAATCCGGCCGGCTGCTCGCGCTGCAGATGGTACGGCGCCACCGCCTGCTGGAGACGTTCCTGGTCAACGAGCTCGGCTACGGCTGGGACGAGGTGCACGACGAGGCGGAGGTCCTCGAGCACGCCGTCAGCGACCTGCTGGTCGAACGGCTCGACGTGCGGCTCGGGCGCCCGACCCGCGACCCGCACGGCGACCCGATCCCGTCCGCCGACGGGACCGTGGTGCGGCCGGAGGCGGTACCGATGTCGGAGATGGCGGCGGGGGAGTCCGGCGTCGTCGTGCGGATCTCGGACGCCGACCCCGAGGCCCTGCGGTACCTCGACGAGATCGGGCTCGGCCTCGACGCACAGGTGGCGGTGACGACGCGGCGCGAGTTCGCGGGAACCCTGCACGTGGAGTGGACGTCGCCGGTGCCCGGCTCCGCCGATCTCGGCCTCCTGGTGGCATCCCGCCTCTGGGTCGACCGGGACTGAGCGGGATCGGCTCTCTCAGCGGGGGCTCAGGGTGAGACAGTATGTTTATTTTGTGAACGAGAAGAGCGCGGCGGCCGTGGCGTCGTCGGACAACGACGTACCGGACGGGCTGGCCGACGACGAGCTCGCCGCCGTACCCCGCCCGAAGCCGCTCGGCGAGCGGACGACGGCGTTCCTCCTCCTGGCGCTCGGGGCGATCGGGTTCGCCGCGTCGTTCGCGCTGGCCTGGGAGAAGTACTTGGGCTTCATCGAGCCGGACCGAGCGGCGTCGTGCTCGCTCAATCTGTTCGTCACCTGCACCGCCGCCATGGACTCGTGGCAGGGTGCGCTGCTCGGCTTCCCGAACCCTTACCTCGGCGTCGCGGCGTTCCCCGTGGTGATCACCACCGGTGTCGTGCTGCTCACCGGCGCGCGCCTGCCGCGGTGGTACTGGACGTCGCTGCTGGTCGGGACGGTGCTGGGCCAGGTGCTGGTGTTCTTCCTGATGTGGACGAGCTTCTACGCGATCGTGGCGCTGTGCCCGTACTGCATGGTGGTGTGGACGATCATGTGGCCGCTGCTCTGGTACCAGATCGTGCGCGGGGCGCAGACCGGGGACCTGCCGATGGCCGCCGGGCTGCGGGACGCGCTGGTCGGCAACCGCACGATCATCCTGGCCATCGGCTACGTGGTCGCGATCGGCTGGCTGCTCCTGGCCGTGGGCGGCGACCTGGTCCGCTCCTTCTGAGCGATCGCGCGGAGGGCGATGCGGCCCGGCCCGCCGAGGTGTTCCTTACGAGGCATGAGGTTGCTTTCGCCCCACCCTTGCGAGGCGAAAGCAACCTCGTGGTTCGTAAGCAGCCTCATGGTTGCTGCCACCGGACAGGCCTGGCATCCTGGATCTATGAGGTCTATCCGCTCGCTGCTTATGTAGCCGCACCGGCTCCCGCCCCCTGATCGGGCACATCCGGTGCGGCCGCCCCTGCTGCTCCTCGGAGCATGGGGGCTTTTTCGTGCCCGGAACCCGATCACGCAGACGGAGCAGCGATCATGACCGACACGATCTTCAGCCCGGCCATCGGCCAACCCGGGTCCGAACCCCGGCCGGTCGGTAGAATCCCGCGGGTGACGACCCCCGCCGCTGAACGCACCACGAGCACGCCCGAAGGGCCCCGCTACCGCTACACCCCGGAACTCGCGCAGGAGATCGAACTGCGCTGGCAGGACCGCTGGGAGGAGCGCGGCACGTTCCACGCCGCGAACCCGTCAGGCGACCTGGTCGGGGCGGACGGCGAGAACGCCTCGGGCAGCCCCTACTTCATCATGGACATGTTCCCGTACCCGTCGGGCGCGGGCCTGCACGTGGGGCACCCGCTGGGCTTCATCGCCACCGACGTGGTGGGCCGCTTCAAGCGCATGTGCGGCGACAACGTGCTGCACACCATGGGCTTCGACGCGTTCGGCCTGCCGGCCGAGCAGTACGCGGTGGCCACGGGCGAGCACCCGCGCGGGGTCACCGAGCGGAACATGGTCACCTACCGGCGCCAGCTGCGCCGCGCCGGCCTGGCCCACGACAAGCGCCGCTCGTTCGCCACGATCGACCCCGAGTACGTGCGCTGGACGCAGTGGATCTTCCTGCAGATCTTCGAGTCCTGGTACGACGCCGACGCCGAGCCGGCCCCGGGCGGCACCGGCCGCGGTCGCGCGCGCCGCATCTCCGAGCTGCGCGACGAGCTGGCCGCGGGCACCCGCCCCGTCCCCGGGCACGACGGCGACAACGCCGGCGGCGCGGTCTGGGCGGCCCTGAGCGAGGCCGAGCGGCGCGATGTCGTCGACGCGCAGCGCCTGGCCTATGTCGACTCCTCGCCGGTGAACTGGTGCCCCGGACTGGGCACCGTCCTGGCGAACGAGGAGGTCACCAGCGAAGGCAGGTCCGAACGCGGCAACATGCCCGTGTTCACCAAGAACCTGCGCCAGTGGAAGATGCGCATCACCGCGTACGCGGACCGCCTGACGGACGACCTGGAGCTGATCGACTGGCCGGACAAGGTCAAGGCGATGCAGCGCAACTGGATCGGCCGTTCGCACGGTGCGCACGTGCGGTTCGACGTCGTCGGCACGGCCGACAACGACGCCGCAGGCGCCGGCGAGGAGATCGAGGTCTTCACCACCCGCCCGGACACGCTGTTCGGCGCGACCTTCATGGTGGTGGCACCCGAGCACCCGCTGCTGGACGAGGTCCCGGTCGCGTGGCCGGACGGCACCCGGAGCGCCTGGACCGGCGGCCACGAGAGCCCCGTCGCGGCCGTGGCCGCCTATCGCAAGGAGTCGTCGGGGAAGAGCGCGGTCGAGCGGCAGGCCGACGCCGGCAAGAAGACTGGCGTCTTCACGGGCCACCTGGCCGTCAACCCCGTGACCGGCACGCACATCCCCGTCTTCACCGCGGACTACGTCCTGATGGGCTACGGCACGGGCGCCATCATGGCCGTCCCGGGCGGCGACGAACGCGACCACGACTTCGCGCGCGCCTACGACCTGCCGGTGATCCACACGGTGGCCCCCGAGGGCGGCCTGCCGGAAGGCTTCGAGGGCGCGTACTCCGGCGACGGCGTCGCGATCAACTCCTCGGGCGAGACCCTGAGCCTGAACGGCCTGGGCGTCGACGAGGCCAAGGCCAGGATGATCGCCTGGCTGGGCGAGCACGGCGTCGGGCAGGGGACCACCACGTACCGCCTGAACGACTGGCTGTTCTCCCGGCAGCGGTACTGGGGCGAGCCGTTCCCCGTCGTGTGGGACTCCGGCAACCGGCCGATCGCAGTCCCGGACAGCATGCTGCCCGTCGACCTGCCCGACGTGCCCGACTACGCGCCGCGCACCTTCGAGCCCGACGACTTCCACTCCGAGCCGGAGGCGCCGCTGGGCCGCAACGAGGACTGGGTGAACGTGACCCTGGACCTGGGGGACGGGCCGCAGCAGTACCGCCGTGACACGAACACGATGCCGAACTGGGCCGGATCGTGCTGGTACTACCTGCGCTACCTGGACCCGGCGGACACCCGGCACGCCGCCGACCCCGCGCTGGAGAAGTACTGGATGGGGCCGCGGCACAACGCGACGTCGGGCCCGGCGGGCGGCGTCGACCTGTACGTCGGCGGCGTGGAGCACGCCGTGCTGCACCTGCTGTACGCGCGGTTCTGGCACAAGGTCCTGTTCGACCTGGGCTACGTGTCGAGCCTGGAGCCGTTCGGCAGGCTGTTCAACCAGGGCTACATCCAGGCGTACGCGTACACGGACTCACGCGGGGCGTACGTGCCCGCCGAGGAGGTCGAGGGCGACGAGCAGACCGGCTTCACCTGGCAGGGACAGCCGGTCAACCGCGAGTACGGGAAGATCGGCAAGTCGCTGAAGAACGTCGTCTCGCCCGACGACATGTACGAGGCCTACGGCGCCGACACGTTCCGCCTGTACGAGATGTCGATGGGCCCGCTGGACCAGTCGCGGCCGTGGAACACCCGCGACGTCGTCGGCTCGCAGCGGTTCCTGCAGCGGCTGTGGCGCAACGTCGTGTCGGAGGAGACCGGCGAGGTCACCGTGTCCGACGACGCCCCCGACACCGCGACCCTGCGCGTGCTGCACCGCACCATCGCGGACGTGCGGACCGAGATGGAGGGGATGCGCCCCAACACGGCCATCGCCAAGCTGATCACGCTGAACAACCACCTGACCGGCCTGGACACCGTGCCGCGCGCGGCGGTGGAGCCGCTGGTCCTGATGACGGCACCGCTCGCGCCGCACATCGCCGAGGAGCTGTGGGAGCGGCTGGGACACACCGAGTCGCTGGCCCACGAGCCGTTCCCGGTCGCGGACGAGGCGTACCTGGTGGCCGAGACCGTGACCTGCGTGGTCCAGGTCCAGGGCAAGGTGCGCGCCAAGATGGAGGTCGCACCCGACGTCTCCGAGGCGGACCTGGAGGCCTCCGCCCTGGCCGAGCCGAACGTGGTCCGGTTCCTGGACGGCCGCGAGGTCCGCAAGGTGATCGTGCGGGCGCCGAAGCTGGTCAACATCGTGCCGGCCTGAGGGATCGCGCGGGTCCGACCACGCCGGCCGGCATGTCCAGGGCCGCCGGACGTGACAGCATTCCGCCATGGCGCAGTCCGTCCTCGACACCCCTTCCCACTCGCACGCGCACGGCGGCCCGGTGGCGCCGTCGTCGCCCAGGACGCGGGCGGTCCTCGCCGCCGCGCTGATACCGGCGATGCTCGCCACGCTCGCGGGGCTGTTCCTGCTGTGGCCCGACGGCGGATCGGTCCCCGAGCGGGTGCCGGCCGTCGTCGAGGGGGCGACGACGGTGGACGCGACCGTTCTCGAGGCACCGCCCGAGGGTGCGAGCGTCCGGGTACGCCTGGCCGACGGCGAGGAGACCACCATGGCCTCGCCCGGACCGTCGGTGCCCCTGTCCCCGGGCGACCGGATCGTGGCCGTGGACATCTCGACCGTCTCGCCGATGTCACCCGACCCCCTGGTCTTCAAGGACCATCAGCGCAAGGTGCCGGTGGGGTGGCTGGCCGCCGCGTACGCGATCGTCGTGCTGGCCGTGGCCCGGTGGCGCGGGCTGGCGGCGCTCGCCGGTCTCGGCATCGCGTTCGTCGTGCTCCTCGGCTTCACCATGCCCGCGCTGCTCACGGGAGAGGGCGCGCTGGGCGTGGCGCTGGTGACGTCGTCGCTGGTGATGTTCGTGACGCTGTACCTGGCGCACGGCTTCAGCGCCCGGACGTCGGCGGCGCTGCTCGGGACGCTGCTCGGGCTGGCGCTGACCGCGGGAATCGGGGTGTGGGCGGCCGGCGCGACGTACCTCGGCGCGGCCGACCACGACGCCCAGTTCCTCCTGACCGAGGCGCCCCTGACGGACCTGCGCGGCGTCGCGCTGTGCGGGCTCGTGCTCGCCGGGATGGGTGTGCTCAACGACGTCACGATCACGCAGGCGTCGGCCGTGTGGGAACTGCGGGAGGTCGCGCCCGGCGCCTCACGGGGCGTGCTGTTCGCCCGCGCGATGCGGATCGGGCGCGACCACATCGCCTCCACCGTCTACACCATCGCGTTCGCCTACGTGGGCGCGGCGCTCCCGCTGCTCATGATGGTGTCCCTGGTGGACCAGTCGCCGGTACTGGCGCTGACCTCCGGCGAGATCGCCGAGGAGGTGGTCCGCACGCTGGTGGGCTCGATCGGGCTGGTGCTCGCCATCCCCGTCACGACCGGCATCGCCGCGCTGGCCGTGCCGGGGCCGGCGCGGGCGGCGCGGGCCTGAGGTAGGTCGCATGTCGAGTGGTCGGCTCGTTGTCGCGAGATCGGTCGCTCGGGGAGCCGACTTCCCGACGAACTGCCGACCGCACGCGGCCTGCGGTCAGCGGCCTGCGGTCAGCGGTCGCGGCGGACCAGGACCACGCCGTCGAGCAGGGTCGCCGGGCCGCCGTCGGGGCTCGTGGTGGCGCGTTTCCGCGTCTCCGCCGCGAGGACGGTCCAGCCGGCGTCGAGCGCGAGGGCGGCCAGGTCGCCGTCCGGGCTGGGGAAGGGGTAGCCCTGCACCATCTCCGGCGGGGCCCACGACGGGGCCGCCGCGTGCGCGACGACGAGCAGCCGGCCGCCGGGCGCGACGAACGACGTGGCCCGCCGCAGGATCTCCGCGCGCGGGATCTCCACGGGCCACGACTGCAGGAACGACGCCGTGACCAGGTCGTAGGACTCCTCGGTGGTCCAGGTGGCGAGGTCCGCGGCGACGAGCCGGAACCGGTCCGGCGGAAGGCAGGCGGCCGCCGCCGCGGCCCGTCCGCGGGTGACGGCGGTGGGGGAGAGGTCGACACCGGTGACCGTCCAGCCCTGCCGGGCCAGCCAGACGGCGTCGCCGCCCTCGCCGCAGCCCAGGTCGAGCGCGCGGCCGGGCGCCGACTCGCCGGCGACGTCGGTGAGCACCTGGTTGACACGCCCCGACCAGACCCTGTCGGTCCCGGCGTAGCGGTCCTCCCAGAACTCCCGGGCGGTCATCGTGTCGCTCATCGCGCGGGCTCCTCGGCGACGTCGGCTGCGACAGCGAGGTCGAATTCCTCGGTGACGAGGGCCATGTTCACCGCGCCGCCGGTCATCGCGCCCGCCCCGGTCGCCATCGGTACCGTCGCGCCGGGGTTCACCACGTTGCCGACCGCCCAGATGCGCTCGGCGCTGGTCCTGCCCGTCTCGTCCACGGCGAGGAAGCTGCCCATCGGGGTGTCGGAACGGTTCAGGCCCAGGTGGGCGAGGAAGGCGTCGTGCGGCACGGGCTCCCCGCCGGCGAAGATCGCGTCCACCTCGACGATCGCCCCGTCGGCCGTGCGGACCCCGGTGATCGCGTCGCCGTCGCCCAGCACCTCGGTCACGGGGGAGGCGACAAGCTGGACCCCGCGGGCGCGGAGCCGCGCCTCGACGTCGGGATCGAGGGCGCCGACACCGGCGGTGAACACCACGAGGTCGTCACTCCACTGCCGCACGAGCTGTGCCCGGTGCACGTCCATCTGCGAGGTCGCGAGGAGGCCGAGTCTCCGGTCCCGCACCTCCCAGCCGTGGCAGTAGGGGCAGTGCAGCACCGACTTCCCCCAGCGCTCGGCCAGGCCGGGCACGTCCGGGAGTCGGTCGGTGATCCCGGTGGCGACGACCAGTGCGCGCGCGGACAGCGTGGTCCCGTCGTCGAGCGAGACGACGACGGTGCGGGCCTCCTCGTCCACCCGGTCCACCCGGCCGCCGCGGACCTCGACGCCGTAGCGGGCGGCCTCCTGGCGTCCGCGGGCCAGCAGGTCCGCGGGGTCGGTGCCCTCGTTGCCGAGCACGCCGTGCATGTGCGCTGCGAAGCGGTTGCGCGGGCTCCCGGCGTCGACCACCAGGACCCGGCGCCTGGCCCGGCCCAGCATCAGCGCGGACGACAGCCCGGCCGCGCCGCCGCCGATCACGATCACATCCCATGTCTCGTTCATGCGTCCACCATCGCCGGGACGCTAGGCTTGTGCAAACAATCTTGCAGAATTGGCAAGGAGGACCAATGGCGGAGGAGCTGAGGCAGATCGGCCCGCGGCTGCGCGCGGCGCGCCGGGCGCGTGGCTGGACCCTGGACGAGCTGGCCTCCCGCGCGGGCATGTCGGCCAGCACCCTCTCCCGGCTGGAGTCCGGAAAGCGGCAGGCGAGCCTCGAGCTGCTGCTGCCGCTCACCCGCCGGCTCGGGATCCGCGTGGACGACCTGCTGCCGCCCGAGGACACCGACCCGCGGGTGCGGCGGCCGGTGATCCGGCGCGACGGGCTGGTCATCGCCCCGCTCGCCCCGGAGGGCTCGGCGATCCACACCTACAAGATCACCTACCCGCCCGCCGCGACCCCGCCCGAGCAGCGGGTCCACGACGGCTACGAATGGCTCTACGTGCTCAGCGGCAGGCTCCGCCTGCGGCTCGGGGACCAGGACCTGGTGCTCACCCGCGGCGAGGCCGCCGAGTTCGACACCCGCACCCCGCACGCCATGAGCGCGGCCGGCGGCAAACCGGCCCAGGTGATCAGCATCTTCAACGACGACGGCGCCCGCATCCACACGCACACGGAGACGCCGGACTGAACGCCCCGCGCGGGTCAGGAGCGGGAGCCGAGCCAGGGGCTCAGGACGTCCTGGCGGCCGAGCCACGACAGCCCGCCGTCCGCGATCTCGTCCGGGCGGACCAGGGCGTCGTGGAAGGCGTCGACCAGGTCGTGGCGGACGTCCTGGTTCACGTCCGGGTCCACGTCGTCCGCCGATCCGACGACGACGATCCGCGTGTGCGGCTCGGCCGACGCCGCGGCCTCGTCCCAGGTGCCGAGGTCGCCCAGGAAGAGCTGGCCGCCGGCCCCGTCCCACAGGCACGCGGACAGCGGGCGGTCCACCACGTGGAAGACGCCGCGGCTGCGCATCCGTCCCGTGCCGAGGTCCTCGATGCGGTCCAGCAGGCGCTCCGGGTGGAACGGGCGGTCGGAGCGCAGCTCGAGGGTCCAGCTCCGGTCTCCCGCGCGCCCGGCGGGGGACGTGCGCCGGGCCCCGAGCGGGTTGCTGCGGCGTTCACCGCGAACCGGGTCGTACCGGCCCGCGGCCAGCTCGGCGGCGGTCACGCCGTGCAGGCCCTCGACCCGGTGGGAGTCCTCGGCGCGGATCCGGTCCATGAGTCCGGACCCCGTGGGCGCGGCGGCGGACTCGCCGGCGGCGACGACCAGGTCGGCGTGCTCGACCTGCGCGGCGAGGGCCTCGCCCACGGAACGCTCGTCGTCGGGGGTCAGGGCGATACCACGCTCGGCGAGGAGGTCGGCGGCGAGCAGGTCGTGCTCGAACGTCTCGACGTCGGCGACGGTGGCGGCCGTGGCGATGCGGGCTCCGTGCAGCAGGCCGCCGCGCCGGGTCTCGGCGGCGAGCGCGCGCGTGACGGGCAGCGACTCGGCGCTCACGGGCAGTGCCATGATCACGTCGGTCCAGCGTCCGTCCTCGGTGAGGGCCGCGAGGGTGGGCAGGGCGTCCTCCCGCACGGAGCACGACAGGCACGCGTGCTCGAGCGGCACGAGCACCTGCTCGACGACGCCCGACGCGTCGACCACCACGCGCCGGATCAGGCCCTCGTCGGCGAGGATGTCGTGCCGCAGCGCCACGGTGCCGGGCGAGTCGACGACCAGACCGAGCACGGCGGAGTCGCGCAGGACGGGGTCGACCGACGCGAGCACGCTGATCGGGATGCGCTGGTCGGCGGGGTGGTGACGGGGCATGCGGACCTCCTTGTGATCGGCGTGCGGGCCGCCGCCGGGCGGCTCGCACGCATTTGATAACCATTCTCAATGCGGGTACTGTACCCCGAGTTTGAGAATGATTGTCGTGAGCAAGGAGGGGTAGCCATGTCGGCCGTCTGCCAGGTGCTCGGCACCAAGCCCGGGTTCGGGAACTCGGTGTCGCACTCCCATCGGCGCACCAAGCGCCGCTGGAACCCGAACATCCAGAAGAAGCGCTATTGGGTGCCGTCGCTCGGACGGACCGTCACGCTGCGCGTGAGCACGAAGGGCATCAAGACGATCGACAGGCGGGGTATCGACGTCGTCGTCGCCGAGATCCTCGCCCGGGGGGAGAAGGTCTGATGGCCAAGAAGTCGAAGATCGCCGCTGACGAGCGGCGCCGCGCCGTCGTCGCGCGGTACGCCGAGCGTCGCGCGGAGCTCAAACAGATCATCGCGTCCCCGTCCGCCTCCGAGGAGGCGAAGACCGAGGCCGCCGCCGAGCTCCGGCGCCAGCCGCGGGACGCGAGCGCCACCCGCGTGCGCAACCGGGACGTCGTCGACGGCCGGCCGCGCGCCCACCTGCGCAAGTTCGGGCTGTCCCGCATCCGGCTGCGCGAGATGGCGCACCGCGGCGAGCTGCCCGGCGTCACCAAGTCCAGCTGGTGAGCCCCGGCCGCCCGTCCCCTCCCACCGACCGACAAGAAGGAGAACCGAGATGAAGGTGCGTGCCTCCCTGCGCTCACTGAAGGACAAGCCAGGTGCGAAGGTGGTCCGCCGCCGTGGCAAGACGTTCGTCATCAACAAGCTCAACCCGCGCTGGAAGGCGAGGCAGGGCTGATGGCCGCGAAGCGCGCCGACGTGCGCCCGATCATCCGCATGGTCTCCACCGCGGGGACCAGCTTCACCTACGTCACCCGCAAGAACCGGCGCAACGACCCGGACCGGCTCGTGCTGCGCAAGTACGACCCGGTGGTCCGGCGCCACGTCGACTTCAAGGAGTCTCGATGAACACCCTGTCCCATGCCCGTCATCGCACCAGGCGTGCCGCCGCGGTGATGGCCGCCGCGCTCCCGCTCGCGCTGCTCGGCGCCTGCGCCTCGACCGGCTCGTCGGCCGGTGAGGACGCGGGCGAGGCGACGCCGTCGGCCGCCGCGAGCCGTGAGGCGACCGAGGCGCAGTCGCGCACCGCGCGTATCGCCGTCACCTACGACGGCGGCATCAAGGTGCTCGACGCCCTCAGCCTGGAGGAGGTCGGCGACATCCCGCTCGAGGGCTTCAACCGGCTCAACCCGGCGGGAGACGAGCAGCACCTGATGGTCTCCACCACGGGCGGCTTCCAGGTCCTGGACCTGGGCACCTGGGCCGCGGCGCACGGCGACCACGCGCACTACTGGACGGCCGACCCGGCCCTCACCGACGTGGTGTATCCGGCGACCGAGCCGGGGCACGTCGTCGTCCACGAGGGGCGGACGGCGCTGTTCGACGACGGCACCGGGGAGATCTCCGTCCTCGACACCGAGCACGTGGCCGAAGGCGAGGTGGCGCGCTCCGAGACGCTTCCGTCCCCGCACCACGGCGTCGCGGTCGAGCTGACCGACGACACCCTCGTGGTGTCCGAGGGGACCGAGGACGGGCGCACCGGCATCCGCGTCCTGGACGCCGACGGCGAGGAGATCGCCGCGAGCGACGACTGCCCCGGCGTGCACGGCGAGGCCATGGCTGCCGACGAGGCGGTCCTGATCGGCTGCGAGGACGGCGCGATCCTGGTGCGCGACGGCGAGATCACCAAGGTGGACGCGCCCGACTCCTACGGCCGGATCGGGAACCAGGCGGGCTCCGAGGAGTCGCCGGTGGTGCTCGGCGACTACAAGGTGGACAAGGACGCCGAGCTGGAGCGGCCCGAGCGCGTCTCGCTGATCGACACCCGGTCCGGCGAGCTCACGCTGGTGGACCTGCCGTCGTCGTACAACTTCCGGTCCCTGGCACGCGGGGACGACGGCGAGGCGCTCGTGCTCGGCACCGACGGCCAGGTGCACGTGATCGACCCGGAGAGCGGGGAGATCACCGACTCGATCGAGGTGATCGACGCCTGGGAGGAGCCGCTCGAGTGGCAGGAGCCGCGCCCGGCGATCCTCACGCTGGACGGGTCCGTGTACGTGACCGATCCGGCGAACAGCGCCATCCACGCCGTGGACGTCGAGACCGGCGAGGTCTGGAAGTCGGCGGAGCTGGGCGTGGTGCCGAACGAGATCGCGGGCGTGCTGGGCGAGGCGCCCGAGCACGACGCGCACGAGGGCCACGACCACGAGGACGAGGACCATGAGGACGAGGACCACGAGGACCACGAGGACGAGGATCACGAGGAGGGCTGACCGATGAAGCAGGGCATCCACCCCGAGTACGGGCCCGTGGTGTTCCGCGACCGGAGCGCGGGCTTCGCGTTCCTGACGCGGTCCACCCTGGCCGGCCGCACGGCGGCAGGGCCGGGCCGCCCGGACGCCACGATCGAGTGGGAGGACGGCAACACCTACCCGCTGGTCGAGGTCGACATCTCCAGTGCGAGCCACCCGTTCTGGACCGGCAGCTCCCGCGTGGTCGACACCGCCGGGCGCGTGGAGAAGTTCCGGCAGCGGTACGGCACGCGTGCTGCCACGGGCGGTGCGGCCGGTGGCGGTGCCGCGGGCAGCGACGCGGCCGACGGCGGCGCGAGCGGGAAGGGGCGTGCCTGATGGCGGTCCCGAAGCGGAAGATGTCGCGGTCCCGGACACGTTCGCGCCGCGCACAGTGGAAGACGAGCCTGCCCGAGCTGGTCGAGGTCACCACTCCGGACGGGAGCGTGGTGCGGGTGCCGCAGCGGCTCGCCCGCGCGGCCCGTCGCGGCCTGCTGTGATCAGTGACTGAGTGGCGCGGTCCGGTCCGGGTGGAAGACCCGGGCCGGACCGCGCTTCGCCCGGCGCCGGGCGACGAGGATCAGTGCTCGTCGTAGTGGTCTTCGTGGGCGGCGTGCTTGTGGCCGTGGTGCACGTAGTCCACGTGGCTGCCGTGCGGGACGGCCTCGTGTCCGCAGCCCTCGCCGTGCTGGTGCTCCGTGGCGGTGTGCTCCGCGACCGACTCGTGCTCGTCGTAGTGGTCGCCATGGGGAGCGTGCTTGTGGCCGTCGTGCACGTAGTCCACGTGGCTGCCGTGGGAGACGGCCTCGTGTCCGCAGCCCTCGCCGTGCTGGTGCTCCGCGACGGTGTGCTCCGCGATGTGTGCCTCGGTGGTCATGATCGCTCCTCGCTCTCGGGTCGGGCGGTGCCGACCACTCCAGGAGAACGCCGGGGGCGCCGCGCCGCAACCGGGTCAGGAGTGAGCGCGCGCGGGCACGGGCGCCGTGCGGCGCACGTCCACCGCCAGGCCGGCCATGATCTCGTCCGCCCAGCGGGCCGCGCGGTCGCCGTCACGGTCGGCCACCAGCACGTGGCCGATCCGGTCGTTGTTGTCCGCGGCGCGGAGCACCGCGCCTGGGCGGGGCAGATCGTGGGCGACCACGCGGTCGTCGTCGGCCAGCGCCTCGGCGCCGGACACCTCGGCGAGGAAGCCGTCCTCCGGGGCCAGGAGGAACCGGACGGCGGCGCTCCCGGCCGCCGGCGCGTCGGCGGCGGGTTCGCGGCCCAGCGCCAGGTCGGTCAGCACGCGCAGCGGGTCGTAGCCGGTCACGAGCCGCACCAGTTCGAAGATGTACCCGCCGCCCTGGCGGGGGTTGAGCTCCACCAGGCGCGGCCCGTCGGCGGTGAGCCGCACCTCGGTGTGGCTGATGCCGTGGGTGTAGCCGACCGCGCCGAGCACGCGCGTGACATGCCCCGTGATCGTGGCGCGGGTGGCGGGGTCCAGCGGGGCGGGGAAGTCGTGCCCGCTCTCCACGTAGCCGACGGCGTCCGCGCCGTCCGCCACCGGCCGGTTCACCTCGGCCACCGACTTGGCCGTGATGCCCAGCACCGTCGTCACGCCGTCGCGCGTGACCGCCTCGACGCTGTACTCCGGGCCGTCCAGCACCCGCTCGACCAGGGCGAGCCTGGCCAGCGGTTGGTCCCGGGTGTTCCGCTCGGACGCGGTGACCTCGGAGAACGCGTCGGCCAAGCCGGTCTCGTCGGAGACGCGCCGCACGGCGGTGCCGGAGTTCAGGTCCACGGGCTTGACCACCACCGGGTAGCCGAGCGCGGCCGCGGCGGCACGCGTCTCCTCCCAGGTGGCGGCCACCTCGTGCGGCACGTCGGGGATGCCCGCGCGCGCCACGGCGGCCCGGACCAGGTGCTTGTTCGTCGCGGTGCGCAGCGCGCCCGCGGGCGAACCGGGGAGCCCGAGCGCCTCGGCCACGACCGCGACCGTCGGCAGGTAGTAGTCGCAGGTGGTCAGCACGCCGTGGACGTCGTACCGGGCGGCCACGCGGCGTGCGGCGTCGACCACGGCGTCGTCGTCGTTGGTCTCGGCGACCACGACCTCGGTCGCGAGGGCGAGCACCGGGTGCGTGCCGCCGCCGGGCAGCGTGTAGACCCGCGGATCACGTGTGACCAGCACGTACTCGTGCCCGAGCGAACGGAGCAGCGGCGGGAGGCTCAGGCCGGTGGACTGTAGCCAGCTTTCGATCATCAGCAGGGTGGGCACGGGGAGGAGGACCTTCCTGGCTCGTCGGAACGATTCGCGCTGGGATCGTACCGCGACTCTGAGATTCATTCTCATCATGTGTGTGGCGAGGCGCCGGACGGCCGTCCTGGCTGGCCAGGGCCGCGGGGGCCTGTGGACAACTCCGGCGCAGCGCTCGGCAGGAGGATCTGCCGATAGAATCGCTCGGCCATGCCACTCTTCCGTCGCCACCCTGAGCCGCGCACGGGGAAGACGCGCTCGAACCAGGCCGTCCGTGTCGTCACCGATTCCACGTCGTGCCTCCCGGTGGACACGCCGGAGCCCGGGGCCCGCGTCGTCCCGCTGCGGGTGGTGACCGAGCACGAGTCCTACGACGAGGGCGTGGAGGTCACCGCCGCCGACGTCGTCCGGATGCTCGACGCCGGGGTCCGTGTCACGACGTCCCACCCGTCCCCGGAACGCTTCGCCGCGACCTACCGCGACCTCGCCGACGAGGGCGCCCGCGCGATCGTCTCCCTGCACATGTCGGGCGAGCTGTCGGGCACGGTCGGCGCGGCGAGTGTGGCCGCGGCGCGGTCACCGCTCGCGGTGCGCGTCGTCGACTCCCGGACCGTCGGGTCCGGCCTCGGATTCGCCGCGCGCGCGGCCGCGGAATGCGCGGCGGCCGGGTGCGACGCCGCGCACGTCGCGGCGCGGGCGCGCGCGGTGGCGGACTCCTCGACCTCGGTGTTCATGGTCGACACCCTTGAGCACCTGCGCCGCGGCGGCCGCCTGTCCGGCCCCGTGGCCGCGCTCGGGACCGTGCTCGGCGTCCGGCCGATCCTGGCGATGCGCGACGGCCGGATCGAGCTCGCCCAGCGCGTCCGCACTCGCGCGGCCGGGCTGGAGCGCCTGCTCGACCTGGCCGGCGAGTCCGTCGCGACCGCGACCCGGCCGGTGGTGGGCGTGCAGCACTTCGGCGCGCTGGACCGCGCGGGCACCCTGGCAGGACGGCTGCGCACCCGCACCCGGGCGGAGGTGGAGATCTCCGACATCAGCGCGGTCATCGGGGTGCACGTCGGCCCGGGGACGCTCGCCGTCGTCGTCGCCGACCTCGGGGACCACGAGCACTGACGAGGCGGGCCGGGCGGGCCGGGCGGGCCGCGACAGCCATCCTCACGGTTAGGCGTCGATGACGCGGCGGAGCATCTCCGCGAAGCCCTCCGGGTCACCCGCGGGCTGGCCGTACTCGCCGCCGCTGAAGCCGCCGTGGCCGCCCGGGAACACGACGGGCTGCCGGCCGAGACGTTCCGCGATGCTGCGGGACGTGCGGCCCGTGATCTCCTCGCCGGTCTCGGCGCCGACGCCCACCACGATGCGGGGCTCGGACCGGGTCAGGGCCTCCCAGTCGGGCTCGTGGCGCGGCAGCCAGACCATGCTCGACCCGAGCATCACGTCGTCACGGGCGCCGTCGTCGTCGGCCGGAAGACCGAACACGGCCGGTTCGGGGGCCGGGCGGCCGACATAGTCGGAACCCAGTTCGCCGGGCTCCATGACCAGCGCGATGAACTTCGCCATGGCGTGGCCCGCGCCCTGGGCGCGGTAGGTCTCGTGGATGTCCTGCATGGCGGCGACGACGACGTCCCGGTCCGGCAGGAGCGCCGGCAGCGGCGGCTCGTGCGCGACGACGGTGCGCAGCACCTCGGGACGGCGCACGGCGAGCTCGAGGGCCACGACGGCGCCCCCGCTCGAGCCCACGAGATCCACCGGCCCGCCACCCACCGCCTCGATCACACGGAGCACGTCGTCGACATGATCCGCGAGCAGGGTGCTGCTGTCCGGTTCACGGGTACTGCGCTCGACGCCGCGGGGATCGTAGGTGACGACCGTGCGGTCGGTGAGGTGGGCCACCAGGCTGCCGAAGCCGTGCGCACCCATGGGCAGGCCGATCACGACCAGCGTCGGGGCGCCGGACGGCGTCGTCGGCTCGTGTACGTCGTAGGTGAGGACGGCTCCGGGGACGTCCAGGGTGAGAGTCTTCTTGTCGGGCATGGGGGTCTCCTTCACGGCCTGCCGACGGGGTGTCCGCCGGTCGATGAGGTTGACGCCGGTGGTCCGCGAAACTCATCGGTGCGGCTCGTCGTCATTCTGCCGACGTGTTCACGAGGCCGCTCGCTCAGGAGCCGGGCGGAAGAAGGTGCTCGGGAGTGGCGCCCCTCCCACCGAACCCGGGCCGAAGAGACACCGACCGAAGGCTGTGGATCACCGGACTTGTGCACAGGCGACGCTCGGCGCCGCCCCGGCGTGCGCCGCGCCTGCCTAGCGTCGCGGCATGAGAGCAGACACGGACGTGATGCCGGCGGTCCCCGAGACCGCCGACGACCTCGTGGACCGGCTGCGGCAGCGGCGGTCGGCGGGCAGGGTCGCGACCGCCTACGCCGCAGCCCACGGACATCCCCTCGGAATGGACGACGACGCCCCCGGGCGACGCTGGGCCCTCGGCGGACGCACCGGCGTCGTCGCGGTCGTGACCGTGCTCCTGCTGGCCTGCGTCACGGGCGCCGTCGCGCTCGGACGGGACGCACTGGGCACCGGTGGCGTGCGACCGATCGCCTCGGCCGGTGAGCTCGGAGCCGACGACGACGGCGCTGCGGGCGAGGCCGGCAACGCGGGTGAAGCGGGCACCGGCCACGGGGCTGGAACGGGTGCCGGGTCGCCGGCGGGCGCGGCGGGCCTCGAGGTCGTCGCGCACGTCGTGGGTGCGGTGCGCGACCCCGGGCTGGTCGAACTACCCGGCGGCGCACGCATCGCCGACGCCGTCGAGGCGGCGGGCGGGCCGACGGACGAAGCCGACCTGTCCGGCGTCAACCTCGCACGCCCGGTCGCCGACGGCGAACAGATCCACGTGCCGAAGCCCGGCGAGACACCCGTGACCTCCGGCGACCCCGGCGCCGTCCCCGACACCGGCGGCGGCGACGTGGTCGACCTCAACACCGCCGACGCCGCCACGCTCGAGACCCTGCCCGGCATCGGACCCGCGCTGGCGCAACGGATCATCGACTGGCGCACGGCCAACGGCCCCTTCGCGTCGGTCGACGAACTGGACGACGTCTCCGGTATCGGACCCGCGGTGCTGGAACAGATCCGGCCGGCGGCGCGCGTATGAGAAGCCTCGACCTGCGCCTGGCACCCGCCGCCGTGCTCGCCTGGATCGCCGCCTGGGCCGCGACAGGAGGAACCGGAGCCACGGCGCTCGCGGTGGCGTGCGGATGGCTGGCGGCGCTCGCGGGCGCCGGGGCGATCGCGCTGGCCGGAATGCAGAGCGTGACGCGCGGCGGGGCCGTGGCGAGCGTGGTCGTCCACGTCGCCCTCGCCGCCGCGTGCTCGCTCGGCGTCGTCGCGACCGCGACGGTGACGACCGCCCGTGCGGCGGCGATCCAGGAACTGGCGGACGGGCGGTTCACCGCCGAGCTGACGGGCACGGTGGTCTCGCAGCCGGAGCCGGTCTCATGGGGTGGGCCGGCGTCGGCGGTGCGTGCCGGGACGGCTGATGCCGGGGCGATCGATGGCAGGACGGCCGACGGCGGGACGGCGGCGGGCGCTGGGAGGGGCGGAGGGGACGGGGCCGGGGATGGGGCTGCGGCCGAGCGGGGCGCCGGCGGGCCCGTCCGCTTCATGCTGGACGTCCGAGAGGTCACGGCCCGGGGAGTGACGACCGCGGCACGTGCTCGGGTGACGGTGACGTGGACGCCGCCCGTAGCCAGCAAGCCGGAGACGACAGGCGGGGGTCCCGCCCGGGGCGGGGTCGGCGGGTTCTCCTCCGCGAGCGTGTCCGATGCTCCGGGCAGCGGCAGCGGCAGCGGCAGCGGCAGTGGCGAGGACGTGGTCGCCGCGTCGTCTCCGCGGTTCGGCTCGGTCGTCGTGGTGCGCGGCGGGCTGCGACCCGCAGAACCGGGCGGGCCCGAGTCGGCGCGGCTGACCGCGGACGTCCTCGCGGTGCAGCGTTCACCACCCGCGCCCCTCCGGCTGCTCGATCGGCACCGCGACACCCTCATGGCGGTGACCGGTGACCTCGCGCCGCAGGCCCGTGGCCTCGTGCCCGGCGCAGCGATCGGCGACACCACGCGCCTGTCCGACGAGCTCGCGGAAGCCATGAAGCTGTGCGGGTTGACTCACATCACGGCGGTCTCGGGTGGGCACTTCTCCATCGTGATCGCGGTGCTCACCGGCATCGCCGCGATGTTCGGCGCGCCGCGCTGGGCGCGAGTGGTGCTCCTGGCCGTGGCGGGCGCGGCGTTCGTCGCGCTGGTCCGGCCCGAACCGAGCGTGCTGCGGGCCGCCGTCATGGCCGGGTTCGCCATGGCGGGGATCGTTCTCGGGCGACCCGCGCAGTCCGTGCCCGCGCTCGCGGGAACAGTGATCGGGCTGCTGGTGGCCGACCCGTGGCTGTCGCGCTCGTTCGGGTTCGCGCTGTCGGCGGCGGCCACCGCCGGGCTGGTGCTGCTCGTGCCGCCGCTCGTGGCGCGCATCGCGCCGTGGACAGGCAAGGCGTTCGCCTTCGCGCTGGCCGTCCCGCTCGCCGCACAGGCCGCGTGCGGGCCGGTGCTCGTTCTTCTCGATCCGGAGGCGTCGCTCGTGTCCGTTCCCGCCAACCTGCTCGCCGCGCCCGCACTCGTGCCGGCCACGGTGCTCGGACTCGCCGCCACCGTCCTCGCGCCGTGGTGGCCCTGGGGTGCTCACCTCGTGGCCTGGGTCGCCGGCGGGGCCACGTGGTGGATCGCGCAGGTCGCGCTCCATGGCGCGGCGCTGCCCGGCCGCGCCGTGCCCTGGCCGGGCGGTCCCGCGGGTGCGGTACTGCTCGCCGTGGCGACGGCGGCCGCGCTCGCCGTGATGCTCCTCCGGCGCCCACGGGGATGGCCGGACCCGTGGCGACGCGCGGCACGGTCCGGGCTCCGGCAGGTGTACCTGGCCGTCAGCGGGGCCGTTCCCGGAGCCCGGTCCCCGTCCGGTCGTGGTTTCGGGCGAAGCCTTCTGCCGCACGGCCGCCGAGGTGAGTTGTGGCTCCCGGCGTCATCCGGTTTCCGCGCGACGCCGGGCGGAGCGTCGGACGGAAGGGCACGGGGCGGGGCGGCGGGCAGAGCGCCGGGCGGGGCGGCGCCGCGTGGGAACCGGTTGGCGCTGCCGGCCGGGATCGTGCTCGTCGGCGTGATGCTCGGTGCCGTCGTCCTGACGGTGCCGCGCATGGTCACCGGCGCGGCCGTGCCGCAGGACTGGGTGGTCGCCGCGTGCGACGTCGGGCAGGGCGACGGGCTCGCGGTGCGCACGGGACCGGCGTCGGCCGTCGTCGTGGACGTCGGGCCGGACGGCGACGCGGCAGGCCGCTGCCTCGACCGGCTCGGGGTCACCCGAGTGGACCTGCTCGTGCTCAGCCACTTCCATGCGGACCACGTGGGCGGCCTGACTGCCGTGCTGGACGGGCGCGAGGTGGAGTCCGCCCTGGTCTCCACGGTCGCGGAGCCAGAAGCCAACGCGACACGAACCCTGGACGAGCTGGCGTCGGCCGGCGTCCCCGTACGGAGTCCTGTGGCGGGCGAGCGCGGGACGGCGGGGAACGTCAGCTGGGACGTGCTGCTCGCCGGGCTGCCCGCGGCGCCGGCCGGCGGGACACCAGGAGACGGGACGAGCCTCTCCACGGCGTCAGGGCCTACCGGGGCGGGCCCGAACGATGCCAGCGTCACCCTGCTCGTCCGGGTGGCGGGGCTGGACGTGGTGCTGCTCGGCGACCTGGAGGACGCGGGCCAGCAGGCCGTGCTGTCCGAGGCGAGGAGCCGGGGGATCGTGGACGTCGACGTCGTGAAGGTCGCCCACCACGGGTCCCGCGTCCAGTCGCAGGCGCTCGCCGAGCAGCTCAGCCCGGCCGTGGCGCTCGTCTCCGCGGGTCGTGACAACGGTTACGGCCATCCGACGGACACGGCGCTCGACCTCTACGAGCGCGTGGGCGCCGAGGTGCTCCGGACGGACGAGTGCGGCACGTTCGCGCTGGTGGTTCGGGACGACGCCCTGGCGGTCGGAGGATGCTGACGGGATCGGGCCCGCCGGCTCGCACCTCGCGCGGCCCTCGCGTCGATGTCGGAGTGGCGAACTACAGTTTGCCTCGTGCCTCCAGCTACCCGTCGCAAGACCGGTTCCCGTCCTTCGGCCAAGACACCCGGCCGCTCCTGGAACGAGCCCGCGCTCGCCCCGGTCGTGCTGGTCCGCGGGGCGGAGCCGCTGCTGACGGAGCGTGCGGTCGACGGCGTCGTCCGCCTCGCGCGCGAGCGCGATCCCGAGGCGGAGAAGGTGGAGCTCGAGGGCGCCACCTACACGGCGGGGCAGCTCACCGTCGCCGCCAGCCCGTCGCTGTTCGGGGAGGCGAAGATCGTCGTCGTGCGGGGTGGGGAGTCCGGCACGGAGGATCTGATCCACGATGTCGTCGCCTACGTCGCGCGGCCGGACGAGGAGACCACGGTCGTCGTCGTGCACGGTGGTGGCCAGCGCGGCAAGAAGATGCTCGACGCCGTGACCAAGGCCGGCGCGCCCGTCATGGTCTGCGATCCGATCACCCGGGACGGCGAGAAGGCATCGTTCGTCATGGAGGAGTTCAAGGCCGCCCGCCGGCGCGCGGACGCGAACGCCGTGCGGGCGCTCGTCGACGGCCTCGGGAACGACCTGCGCGAGCTCGCCTCCGCCTGCTCCCAGCTCATCGCGGACACGACAGGCACCATCACCGAGGCCACCGTCGACCGGTACTACGGAGGACGGGTCGAGGCGACCGGCTTCCGCGTGGCCGATGCGGCCGTGGCGGGGGACTCGGGCGCTGCCGTCGCGCTCCTGCGTCATGCGCTCTCGACCGGGCTCGACCCCGTGCCGATCGTGGCGGCACTGGCGGTCCGGCTGCGCAACCTCGCGAAGGTCGCCGCGATGCGCGGCGGCGGGATCACGGCCCGCGAGCTGGGCATGGCGCCGTGGCAGGTGGACCGTGCCACGAAGGACCTGCGCCGCTGGACCCCGGAAGGGCTGGCCGCCGCGATCACGGCCGTCGCCCAGGCCGATGCGGACGTCAAAGGGGAGACCCGCGACCCGGTCTATGCCGTCGAGAAGGCCGTTTTGGCAATAACACAGGCTCGTCGCGGGTGATGTGAACAATACACAGGACGTCTCTTCCTGAATGATCTTGCGGAGCCCCAACCTGGATCCGATCGGCGAGTGACACAGGCGTGCCGCCGGCACCGGAACCAGAACGCCGGGCGCGCGTGCCACCCATGCGTGAGTGCCTTTTCCGCAACGAACCTGGAGTGACTCCATGTCCCCCGATGTCTGGAAGACGATCGCGATCGTCGGATACCTCGCAGTGATGCTGGGTATCGGCTACGCGGCGTTCCGCCGCACGGACAACCTCGACGACTACATGCTCGGCGGCAGGCGCCTGAGTCCGGGCGTCGCCGCGCTCAGCGCCGGTGCCTCGGACATGTCCGGCTGGCTCCTCATGGGCCTCCCGGGTGCCATCTACGTGAGCGGGCTCGTCGAGTCCTGGATCGCGATCGGCCTCACGATCGGCGCCTGGCTCAACTGGAAGTTCGTCGCGCCCCGCCTGCGTGCCTACACGGAGACCGCGCGGAACTCGATCACGATTCCCAGCTACTTCGAGAACCGACTGCACGACACGTCGCGCCTGCTGCGCGTCGCCTCGGGCGCCATCATTCTCGTGTTCTTCACCTTCTACGTCTCCTCCGGCCTGGTGGCCGGCGGGACGTTCTTCGAGGGCTCGTTCGGGCTGGACTACACCACGGGCATCTGGGTCGTCGGCGGGGTGACGCTGGCGTACACGCTGTTCGGCGGCTTCCTCGGTGCCACCTGGACCGACGTCGCGCAGGGAAGCATGATGCTGCTCGCTCTCGTGGCGGTGCCGATCGTGGCCTTCTTCGATCTCGGCGGCTGGGGACCGGTCCGTGAGGGCCTCCTTGCCGCGGAGACCAGCGGCGCGGTCAACCACCTCTCGTTCCTGGCCGGTGCGTCCGTGACCGGAGTCATCTCCGCCGCGGCATGGGGCCTGGGCTACTTCGGCCAGCCGCACATCATCGTCCGCTTCATGGCGATCCGCTCCCCGCAGGATGCCGTCGCCGGCCGGCGCATCGGCATCAGCTGGATGATCGTCAGCACGGTCGGCGCGATCCTCACGGGCCTGATCGGCGTCGCCTACGTCAACGTCCGCGGCGAGACGCTGGAGAACCCGGAGACGGTGTTCCTGTACCTGTCGCAGGTGCTGTTCCACCCGCTGGTCGCGGGCCTGGTCCTGGCCGCGGTCCTCGCCGCGATCATGTCGACGATCTCGTCGCAGCTGATCGTGTCCTCCTCCGCGCTGGTGGAGGATCTCGTCAAGATCGCGGGCAAGGAGATGACCGCTCGCTTCCAGGTGATGCTGGGCCGCCTCGGCGTCCTGCTGGTCGCCGTGATCGCCGGGCTCATCGCGTTCGACCGCACGGACACCATCCTGGACCTGGTCGGGTTCGCCTGGGCCGGATTCGGCGCGGCGTTCGGCCCGATCGTCATCCTGAGCCTGTACTGGCGCCGCCTCACCCGCTGGGGTGCGCTGGCCGGCATGGTCGTCGGCGCCACGGTCGCCTTCGTCTGGGGCCGGACCGAGCTGGGCGACACGCTCTACGAGATCGTCCCCGGCTTCGTCCTGGGCGCGCTCGTCGCGATCGTCGTCAGCCTGATCACCCCGGCGCCGTCCGAGGCGATCCGCGAGGAGTTCGCCGAGGCGACCCGACACGCGTCGGCGAAGGACGCCGTCGCGTCCTGATGCTGCCGTGCCGGCCCTCCCGCCGCTGACGGGGGCCGGAACGACGTGCGAGGGCGCGCGCCACGAGTCGTGATGACTCGTGGCGCGCGCCGTCCGGCCGGTGCCGGATGCACCGGTTTCCGGCCACGGCCGCCTATTCGCAGCCGATGCCGTCCCCATCGGCGTCGAGCCCGTAGATGTCGGTCCCGGTCACTCGGACCGGACCGGTGACGTACGCGGGCCCGTTGCCGCTCCCGCCCGCGCAGTCGACGTCCGAGGCGATCGGCACGCAGCCCGAGTAGTTCGGGTCGCAGTTCGACGGCTCGGGGTCGGCCGGCTCGGGGGGAGGGGGCGGGGGTGTGCGGGTGCCGATCGAGGTGACCTGGTCGACAGGCTTCTTGGTGACGACCTTCTTGACCACCTTGCGGCCGGTCTCCTCACCGTCGACGTAGGTGACGCGAATCGTCTTGGTCCGAACTCCCTTGACGCCCTTCGTCGTGACCTTCTTCGTTCCCTTGTCGAGGTTCGGGTCGTTCTTCGTGACCTTCTGGAAGGGGATCGCTTCCTTCTTCGTGATCTTCTTGGTCGTCGTGACCGGTTCCGGCTTCGTCGTCGGGCTCTGCGTGACCGCCGGGCTCTCCGAGGCAGTCGGGCTCTGCGAGGCAGACGTGCCGGTCAAGGCGTTCGTCGGTCCGGGAGCGGCGCAGCCGGACAGGCCGAGGGCGGTCGTGATCGCTACAGCGCAGAACACGGCCGCCGACGCACGGTGGATCTGGAGCATCGGAGTGACCTCCTTTGGCGAGACTCCGATCTGAAGCGACCACCGTAGCCGGTTTCTGTCGTTTGGTATAGGTCGGTACTAAAAGTCTATTTCACTCTGGCGGCACGGTGGTGCGACACCGGACGTCCGGGCACGCCGAAAGGCGCCGCCACCCCGGAGGGCGGCGGCGCCTTTCGCCAGCGATCAGCGCGGAGGCTGAATCAGAGCGCCTCGACCGACTTCGCGATGGCCGACTTGCGGTTCGCGGCCTGGTTCTTGTGGATGACGCCCTTCGAGACGGCCTTGTCGAGCTTGCGAGTCGCGGTCTGCAGCGCGGTGGTCGCGGCTTCCTTGTCGCCCGCGGCGACGGCCTCGCGCACCTTGCGCACGTGCGTCTTGAGCTCCGACTTGACGGCACGGTTGCGCTGGCGCGCCTTCTCGTTCGTCTTGATGCGCTTGAGCTGGGACTTGATGTTTGCCACTGGTGGACTTCCTGGTGTGTTCGCCTGTCGGCGAGCGGATAGGTCGTAGAGAGCGGCCGCAGCTCCGGGACTGGGGTGGGGAACCCGTGGAGAGGATCTGCGACGGTGCCCGCCGACCTGGGCGGACACGCAGCCCTCAACATTACCAGAAGCTCGCTCGCTGAGATTCTCCGCGGGCATGTCGGTCAGGGGCGCTAGTGTGCGTACCGGATGTTTCTACTATTTCAACCAGCGTCGTTACGAACGCACGCAAAGCACGATGATGTCCGGAGGCTCATGATGCGACGTAGTGCTCCTTTGTCCCTTGCGATGGCTGCCCTGCTGGGCCTGAGCGCCTGTGGGTCGGGCGGCTCGGAAGGCAGCGGGAACCTCCAGGGCGAGGGCTCCGGCGCCGACTGCACCATCCCCGACCCCGTCCCGGTCGGCGCGGCGCTCTCCCTCACGGGAGCTGCCGGAAGCTACGGGGAGTCGCAGAGCAACGGGCTCGAACTCGCCGCGGCGCAGCTGAACGAGCAGGGCGGCGTCACCTACGAGCTCGCGGTCGAGGACGACCAGACGGACGAGCGGCAGGGCATCACCCTCTTCGAGCAGTTCACGAACGACGGCATGTCCGCGATCATCGGGCCCACGCTGTCCACCACCGCGTTCCAGGCACAGCCGATCGCCAACGACGAGGGCGTCCCCGTGGTCGCCGTCTCGAACACGGCGGCAGGCATCACCGAGCAGGGCGAGTACATCCACCGTGTCTCGCTCACCGAGGGCCAGGTCATCCCGCAGACCGTCGCCGCCGTGACCGAGTCCGAGGGCCTGGAGAAGGTCGTCGTCATGTACAGCGACGACGACGCGTTCACCGAGTCGGGCTACGACGTGTTCGCCCAGGCGCTCGAGGACGAGGGCGTCGAGGTCGCCGAGACCCTGACCTTCTCCGTGACGGACACCGACTTCCGCCCGCTCCTGACCGAGGCGGCGAAGGCCGAGCCGGACGCCATCATCGTCTCCGCTCTCATCGAGGCCGCCATCCCGCTCGTCACCCAGGCGCGCGAGGCCGGTCTCGACGTGCCGATCGTCGGCGGCAACGGCTTCAACAACCCGCAGCTCATGACCGACGCCGGTGAGGCGGCCGAGGGCGTCGTCGTCGGCGCCGCCTGGAACTCCGCCGCGACGCAGAACGAGCTCAACACCGACTTCCTCACCGCCTACGAGCAGGAGTACGGCAAGGCCCCGGACCAGTTCGCCGCCCAGGCCTACACCGGTCTCATGGCCATCGACGCCGCCGTCCGTGCCGAGTGCTCCGGCGAGCCGGAGGCGATCAAGGACGGCCTCGGCACGATCGACGGGCTCGACACCGTGCTCGGAGCGCTCACCATCAACGACGCCCGGGACGCCGAGCACGAGGCCGTCGTCCAGGTCGTGACCGACGGCGCGTTCGTCGCCCTCGACTGACCTCCCGGGAACAGAACGGCAAGCACTGTGCAACAGCTCCTCAACGGCCTGTTCGTCGGGTCGATCTACGCCCTCTTCGCGATCGGGTTCACGCTCGTGTTCGGCATCCTGGACCGGCTGAACCTCGCCCACCCGTCGGTGTTCGCGGCGTCGGCGTTCATCGGGATCGAGCTCGTCGAGGTGGCAGGGCTGCCCTGGTGGGCGGCCCTGCCCGCGGTCGCCGTCGTCGGCGGCGTGCTCGGCATCGTCGTGGAACGCGTCGCGTTCCGCCCGCTCAAGGGGCGCGCCGACGCCCACTTCGCGGGCCTCATCTCGTCGATCGCGCTCGGCGGCATGATCATCGCGCTGCTGCAGTGGCGCTACGGGCCGGACACCCGGAGATTCCCGGCCGGAACGTTCCCCGACGGGCAGCTGGAGCTGCTCGGCGCCCGGTTCACGATCCTGCAGGCGTCGATCCTCATCATCTCCGTGGTGCTGATGGTCGCCCTCGCGTGGCTCGTCGCGAAGTCACGACTCGGCCGCGCCATGCGGGCCGTGGCCGAGAACCCCACCGCCGCCCGCGTGCTCGGCGTGGACGTGGACAGGGTCACCGCGACCACGTTCGCGATCTCCGCCGCGCTCGGCGCGGTGGCGGGCGCGCTGTTCGCGATGAACGTGAACAGCGCACAGCTCGGCATGGGGTCCGCGATCGAGCTCAAGGGGCTCGCCGTGATCATCGTCGGCGGCATGGGGTCACTGCCCGGCGCGCTCGTGGGCGGACTGCTGCTCGGCGTCTCCGAGGTGCTCGCCGTGCAGTACATCGGGTCCTCGTGGCGCGACCTCGTCGCGTTCGCGTTGCTCTTCGGGCTGCTGATCCTGCGCCCGCAGGGACTCTTCGGGTCCCGACGGCTGCGGGAGGTGTGATGTTCACCGACTCCACCCTCGTCTTCGTCGCGCTCGCCGGGATCTTCGCCTTCTCCTTCTACGCGGTGCTCGTGGCCGGGCAGCTCAGCCTCGGCCAGGCGGGCTTCGCCGCGCTCGCGGCCTATGCGTCCGCGGTGCTCGCCCCCGACCCCGCCGAGGCCGGTGACGCCGTCACGCTCGTCGTCGCCCTGGGGATCGGTGTCGTCGTCGGAGCCGTCGCGGCGGTGCTGCTCGGCCTCCCGACCATGCGGCTGCGCGGCGTCTTCCTCGCCATCGCGACCCTCGGGTTCGCCGAGGCCGTGCGCATCCTGCTCGTCAACGCCGAGTGGACGGGCGGCGCGCAGGGCATGAGCGTGCCGAAGATCGTCACCCCCGGCATCGCGTGGGCGCTGCTGGCCGTCGTCGCCTACCTGTTCTGGCGGCAGGGCCCCACCCGCTACGGGCGGGCGCTGGCCGCGATCCGTGAGGACGAGCTCGCCGCCCGCGCGACCGGGATCGACGTCGGGGCGCACCGCCTGACCGCGTTCGTCACGGCGGGCGCGATCTCCGGCGCGTACGGCGCGCTCGTCGCGTTCACCATGCGCTTCATCGACCCGGGCCTGTTCGACTTCGCCTCCGCCATCGACGGTCTCGTCATGGCGGTGGTCGGCGGTTCCACGGTGTGGTTCGGTCCCGTGCTCGGCGGTGCGTTCCTCACCCTGGTCCCGGAGATCCAGCGGGCCGCCGGGCTGGAGGCGGGCTGGATCCGGCCGTTCCTCGCGAGCCTGCTGCTGCTCGCGGTCATCCTGTTCCGGCCCGGCGGCCTGGCGAGCTTCTTCCCGGCCGGCCGCGGCACGCGACCGCTCGTGGCCGGCGCGGGAGGTGCGCCCGCCGACGACGGCGCTTCCGGCACGCTCCGGCGCGGCCGCCGTCGTACACAGGTCAGCGCCGGGGACGTCGTGGCCCGGCTGACCGGCGTCTCCAAGGACTACGGCGGCGTGCACGCGCTGCGCGGCGTCGACCTGGAGCTGCGGGCCGGGGAGGTCGTCGGCCTGATCGGGCCCAACGGCGCCGGGAAGACCACGTGCGTGAACATCCTCAGCGGGCTGGTCCCGCCGTCGGGCGGCACGGTCGAGGTGCTCGGCACCGACCCCGTCCGTACGCCCGTGCACCGCGTCGCGGCCGCCGGCGTGGCCCGGACGTTCCAGCACGCCAAGCTGTTCGGCAGGCTGTCGGTGCTGGACAACGTGCTCGCCGGCGCCCACCTCGTCACCCGCGGCACCTACCTGCGCCGCCTGCTCTGGCTGCCCTCGGCGCGGCGGGAGGAGCGAGCCGCCGTCGTGCACGCGAGCGCCTGCCTGGAACGTGTCGGCATCGCCGACAAGGCGGGCCTCGCCGCCGGGGAGCTGTCCTACGGCGACCAGCGGCGCGTCGAGATCGCGCGCGCACTGGCCGCCGACCCGGCGCTGCTGATCCTCGACGAGCCCGCTGCCGGGATGAACCGCGTCGAGGCGGCGGCGCTCGGCGACCTCATCACCTCGCTCGCCGACGACGGGCTGACGGTCCTGCTCATCGAGCACGACGTCGGCCTCGTGATGCGCACCTGCGACCGGGTCACGGTGCTCGACTTCGGCGCCGTCATCGCCTCGGGCGAACCCGCGCACGTGCGCGACCACCCGGACGTCGTGGCGGCCTATCTCGGGACGGAGGCGGACTGATGCTCACGGTTCGAGACCTGGATGTGCGGTACGGGCGCGTGCACGCGGTGCGCGGGCTGTCCCTCGATGTGCCCGACGGCGGTCTCGTGACGCTGGTCGGCGCGAACGGCGCGGGCAAGAGCTCGGTGATCAACGCCGTCTCGGGCGTGGTGCGGCCGGCCGTCGGCACCGTCACGTACGACGGGCGCGACGTGACGCGCTGGCCCGCGCACCGGCTCGTGAAGGCCGGGCTCGTCCAGGTGCCGGAGGGGCGGCAGGTCCTGGCGACGCTCACCGTCGACGAGAATCTGAGGCTCGCGGGATGGCATTCCGGGCCGGGCCTGATCGGCGAGGTCTACGAGCGGTTCGGCGTGCTCGCGCAGCGGCGCGACCTGCCCGCCGGGTCGCTGTCGGGCGGCGAGCAGCAGATGCTCGCCATCGGGCGGGCGCTCGTCGCCAGGCCGCGTCTCGTGCTGCTGGACGAGCCGTCGATGGGGCTCGCGCCGAAGATCGTCGACGAGGTGTTCCGCGTCATCGCCGAGATCCGCGATGCCGGGACGGCGGTGCTGCTCGTGGAGCAGAACGCGCGCCGCGCCCTGGCCGCCGCCGATCACGGCTACGTGCTGGCGGGCGGCGAGGTGGTGCGGTCCGGCCCCGCGGCCGAGCTCCTGGAGGACGAGGCCGTCGTGCAGGCGTACCTGGGCTGAACCGGCGCCTGCCGCGGGGGACCGCGGACGGGCCCGGGGCCGCCGGTTGTGTATGGTCGGTCCGACGTCGGATGGTCGGTCCCTCGGGCGACCTGCGTCACGACTTCAGACCGACCACGCGGCGCGCAGCCCGCTCAGAGCGCCGCGACCACCTTGTCGAAGATCGCCTTGTCCAGGATGTCGCCCTCGCGGCGGACCGCGTCAGGGGCGATCCGGATGACCCGGTTGAGCCGCACCTCACTGGGGCGACCCTGGCGGTCCCAGCCGCCCGTGCCGATGTCCATCCAGCGGCGACCGCCGTGGCCTTCCTGCTTGCCGTGCTGCACGTGGTCCTTGCTGGTGAGCTGCAGGCCGAGGAGCCACTTGCCGTCGCGCCCCACGAGCAGCACCGGCCGGTCCTTGCCCTGGCTGTGGTCCTCCTCGTAGGGCACCCAGGTCCACACGACCTCGCCCGGGTCGGGCTCACCGTCCAGGTCGGGGGAGTAGGCGGGCCGGATGGTCCCCGTGAAGTCGCCCGGATAGGCGCCGTTGCCCGACGACGGTCCCGGCGACGCTCGTCGGCCGTCCACCGGCGGCCGCGGCTTGGGCGCCCGCGTGTCCGACGACGCGTCGCGGGACGACGCACCACGGCCGCCGTCGGACAGGAATGCCTTGATGACTGCCTGGGCGATCTCGCCGAGCAGCCGGATCCACCGGTTGTCGCTCACGCGGGAAGGCTACCGGCCGACCGGGACAGGGCGCGGTTCAGGTGAGTTCGAGGGCGCGGTCCATGTACTTCACGACCTCGTCGAAGATCTTCTCGTCGAGGATGTCGCCCTCGCGGCGCACGTCGTCCGGGTCGATCCGGATGACACGGTTGATGCGGACCTCCGAGTCACGACCGTCCCGGTCCCAGCGGCCGGTGCCGATGTCCATCCAGATGCGGCCCTCGCGTGCCTCCTGCAGAGCGTCCTGGTCGTGGTCCTTGCTGGTGAGCTGCAGACCGAGCAGGTACGGCCCGTCCTTGCCGACCAGCAGCACCGGACGATCCTTCCCCTGGGCGTGGTCCTCCTCGTAGGGCACCCAGGTCCACACGACCTCGCCCGGGTCGGGCTCGCCGTCCAGTTCCGGGTTGTAGATGGGGTGGACCTCACCCTCGAAGTCGCCGGGATACGGGTTCTCTGCTGAAAATGTCACGAAGTGGACGCTACCGGATCGGATCAGGTGCGCACCGGCCGGCCGGCGTACGCGGGGACCTGGGAGTCGCTCCAGTGCGGCCGGACCTCGATCGGCGGCGTGAACGTCACCGGCAGCCGCATCGGCCGGCGTTCCCACGGCGACGGGATCCAGTCGATCTGGTCGAGGTCGACGGCGAGGCGCACGTCGAGCCGCTTCAGCAGGGTGTCGACGGCGTTCCGCGTGACGATGCGCGCGAGCCGCGGAGCCGGGCAGCGGTGCGGGCCGTTGCCGAAGGCGAGCTGGCTGCGGTTCTCGGCGCGGTCCCAGGCATCCTGGCTCTGCCGGGCGATCTCGTGGCTGGCCGCGCTGACCGCGAGGACCAGGGCGTCACCGCGCTCGATGTACTTGTCGCCCATCAGGAAATCCTTGGTCGCGATGAGCGGCGGCAGGTTGCCGCTCGGGGAGTTGCCCCACAGGGTCTCCTCCATGGCCTGGTCCACGCCGTAGTAGCCGCTGCCCACCTTGCCGGGCGTGCGCTGGTCGGTGAGCAGGCTGAGCAGGGTGGCCGACACCCAGGACTCGAGCGGTCCGTTCGCACCGGCGAGGACGGTGATGAGGGAGTGGGCCACCTCGATCGGTGCGGTGAAGGCGCCGTGCTCGATCAGCCGGCTCGTGAGATCGTCGGTCGGCTCGGCGTACCTGGCGCGGATGTGCTCGGTGAGGAGGCCCTCGAGCTCGGGCAGTACGTCGGTGTTGTTCGCCATCGGGCTCATCACCTCGCGCGCCAGGTGAGCGACGCGGCGGCCGGTCCGGAAGTCGAACCCGAAGAGCTGGCCGACGGCCAGCAGGGGCAGGACGGCGCTGTACTGGGAGACGATGTCGGCCTTCCCGTCCTCGGCGAACTCGTCGATGAGCTGGTTGCAGGTGCGCCGGAGCATCGCACCGAGCAACGGCTCGTCCAGGTCGTTGAAGACGTCGTCGAGCGGCGCCCGCAGCCGTGCGCGCTCGGCGCCGTCCTGGAAGTGGGAGGAGAACCGCTCGCTGGCCGGGATCATGGGCGGCAGGCGGCTGCCGGCGGGGAGCAGCCCTCGTTCGTGGCCGTTCCAGTTCTCGCTGCGACGGGAGAACAGCGTGTCGTCCCGGGAGATGCGGACGATGTCGGCGTGCTCGAGCACGAGCCACGCCGGGACGCCGGGCTCCAGCTCGATGGGTGCGACCGGCCCCCACTGCTCGCGCAGATCTCGGTAGACGGCGTGGGGGTCCTGAGCCGTGGTGGTCCGGGTGATGGGCATGAGATCGGTGAGCTCGGTGAGCCTCACGGGGTGCGGCATGTCGGTGCTCCGGCAGTCGGGACAAGTGGGTTGAGCCCGCTATGGCGCGGGCCGTGCCCATCGTGCCGGGAACCGGTCGAAATGGGCACCTATCTGGGAGTATTTCACCTTCACTTGAGTGGCGGAACCCTGTCCCGGCTGCTAGCCCCTCGGACGCCGATCAGGGAACGATCGGCTCCGCGAGGGCCGCGTCCAGGTCCCGGCGGTCTCCCTCCACCGCGACGCTCGCCTGGTCCGGCGTGAGCCGGCCCCACAGCAGCAGGGCGAGGGAGCGGGACGGGCCCGTCACCGTCACATCGGGCACGACCTCCTGCGCGCGGTCCCGGTCCGGGGCGCCGAGCACCCAGGCGTGCGGGGCCGGCGCGTCCTCGGCCTCGAGCAGTACGTGGACCCGCAGCGGACGCATCCGCCCGAGCCCCACCTGGCGCGGCTGGAACAGCGTGACCACCTCGTCCACGGCATCGGCCCACACGACGGGCGGCACGTCCGCGACGAGGTCCTCGCGCGCGTGCCCGGCCGCGGCCGCACGCAGGTCGTGCAGGTGGATCAGCGTCTCGTGCACCTGGCGCCGGTGCCAGAACGACGCGGGCCCCGGGCCGAGCGGCTCCGGGTAGGAGAGCACGTGCGCCGTCGCGTCGGGCCCCAGGAGGCGGAGGATCTCCCGGAGCTCGGCGGCCTGCGCCGCATAGTGCGGCGCCAGGTCGTACGGCCCCGGCCCCAGCCCGGGCGTGTCCCGCGCACGGGCCTTCGCGCCGGCCCAGTGGTGGATCTGGGCGAGGTGCTCGACGAGGCCTCGCGCCGTCCAGTCACCACAGGCGGGCACGACCGCCGCAGGATCGACGCCGTCGATCGAGGCGTGGAAGGCGTTCTGCAGTCGCTCGAGCAGGGGGAGGTAGTCCGGGATGCCTGCCGTCGTCATGGGCCCAAGGTAGCGCCGCACACCGACACTCAGATCAGGTCGATCAGGTCCGCGATCGAGTCCACGACCCGGCTGGGGCGGAACGGGTGGTCCTGCACCTCGTCGGGCCGCGTGGAGCCGGTGAGCACGAGGAAGGTCTGCAACCCCGCCTCGAGGCCGCCCAGCACGTCGGTGTCCATCCGGTCCCCGATCATCGCGGTGACCTCGGAATGCGCGCCGATCTGGTTGAGCGCGGAGCGGAACAGGATGGGATTCGGCTTCCCCACGAAGTACGGCTTGCGGCCCGTGGCCGCGGTGATCATGGCGGCCACCGAGCCGGTCGCGGGCAGCGGCCCCTCCTGCGAGGGACCGGTGACGTCGGGGTTGGTCGCGATGAACCGCGCGCCGCCGTGGATCAGCCGGATCGCCTTGGTGATCGCCTCGAAGGAGTAGGTGCGCGTCTCGCCGAGCACCACGTAGTCCGGGTCGGACTCGGTGAGCGTGTACCCGGCCTGATAGAGGGCCGTGGTCAGGCCGGCCTCACCGATGACGTAGGCGCTGCCGCCGGGGATCTGGTCGTGCAGGAACTGGGCCGTCGCCAGGGCGGACGTCCAGATCGCGTCCTCGGGCACCTCGATACCGCTCGACGCCAGACGCGCTCGCAGGTCACGTGCCGTGAAGATGGAGTTGTTGGTCAGGATGAGGAACGGCACGTCCTTGTCGCGCAGGCGCTCGACGAAGTCCGCCGCGCCGGGCAGGGCCGTCCCCTCGTGGACCAGGACACCGTCCATGTCGGTGAGCCAGGACTTGATCTCGCGCTCGGACATCGTGTGTCGCTCCTCGTTCGCCAGGGGCGGGCCACGATCCCGCCTCGCGCGCAAGCTTAGAGGTCGCGCCGGCAGGATGAGGCCGGCGTCTCTCGCACGAGGCCGGCGACAGAGACACCACCCCCCGCTCCCGTCACCCGTGGGACAATTTCCCTGACGGTCAGTGGTCAGGCCAACCCGGCCACGCCGCCGTCGTCCACAGACTCACGCATCGCCGCCCACCACAGTCCAGGAGCAACCCGCCTTGCCCCCGATCCCCACCGAGCCCGCCACCGCGCGCATCCAGCCGAACGCCACGGCACCCGAGCTGATCCGCAACTTCTGCATCATCGCGCACATCGACCACGGCAAGTCGACGCTCGCCGACCGGATGCTGCAGTACACCGGCGTGGTGCAGCCCCGGGACGCGCGGGCACAGTACCTGGACCGCATGGACATCGAGCGCGAGCGCGGCATCACCATCAAGTCCCAGGCCGTCCGCATGCCGTGGGCCGTCATCGGCGAGGACGGGACCGAGACGCCGCACGCGCTGCACATGATCGACACGCCGGGCCACGTCGACTTCACCTACGAGGTCTCGCGCAGCCTCGCCGCCTGCGAGGGCGCCGTGCTCCTGGTCGACGCCGCCCAGGGCATCGAGGCCCAGACCCTGGCCAACCTGTACCTGGCCATGGAGAACGAGCTCGAGATCATCCCGGTCCTGAACAAGATCGACCTGCCGGCCGCGCAGCCCGAGAAGTACGCCGAGGAGCTCGCGCACCTCGTGGGCGGCGAACCGTCGGACGTGCTCAAGGTCAGCGGCAAGACGGGCGAGGGCGTCGAGGTCCTGCTCGACAAGATCGTGGCGACCGTTCCCGCGCCGACCGGCGATGCCGGCGCTCCCGCTCGCGCCATGATCTTCGACTCCGTCTACGACACCTACCGCGGCGTCGTCACCTACGTCCGCGTCATCGACGGCGACCTCAACCCGCGCGAGCGCATCGTCATGATGTCCACGCGCGCGCAGCACGAGCTCCTGGAGATCGGCGTGCACTCGCCGGACGCGACGCCCACCAAGGGCCTCGGCGTCGGCGAGGTGGGCTACCTGATCACCGGTGTGAAGGACGTGCGGCAGTCCAAGGTCGGTGACACGGTCACGAACGCCCACAAGCCGGCCACCACGGCGCTCGCGGGCTACGACGACCCCAAGCCCATGGTGTTCTCCGGCCTGTACCCGATCGACGGCTCGGACTACCCGGCGCTGCGCGAGGCCCTCGACAAGCTCAAGCTGAACGATGCCGCGCTCAACTACGAGCCGGAGACGTCGGTGGCACTGGGCTTCGGTTTCCGCGTGGGATTCCTCGGCCTGCTGCACCTGGAGATCGTGCGGGAGCGCCTGGAGCGCGAGTTCAACCTCGACCTCATCTCGACCGCGCCGAACGTCATCTACGACGTCACGATGGAGGACGGCGAGGAGGTCAAGGTCACCAACCCGTCCGAGTTCCCCACCGGTAAGATCCGCGACGTCCGCGAACCGGTCGTGCGGGCCACGATCCTCACGCCGAGCGAGTTCGTGGGTACCGTCATGGGGCTGTGCACGGACCGGCGCGGGCAGATGCAGGGCATGGACTACCTGTCCGAGGACCGCGTCGAGCTGCGCTGGACCATCCCGCTCGCGGAGATCGTCTTCGACTTCTTCGACCAGCTCAAGTCCCGCACCCGTGGCTACGCGTCGCTCGACTACGAGGCCACCGGCGACCAGACGGCCGACCTCGTCAAGGTCGACATCCTGCTGCAGGGCGACCAGGTCGACGCGTTCAGCGCGATCGTGCACCGGGACAAGGCCTACGACTACGGCGTCCTGATGACCGCGAAACTCAAGGAGATCATCCCGAGGCAGCAGTTCGAGGTCCCGGTCCAGGCCGCGATCGGCGCGCGCGTGATCGCACGCGAGACGGTGCGGGCGATGCGCAAGGACGTGCTCGCCAAGTGCTACGGCGGTGACATCAGCCGTAAGCGCAAGCTGCTGGAGAAGCAGAAGGAAGGCAAGAAGCGCATGAAGAACATCGGGTCCGTCGAGGTCCCGAAGGACGCATTCATCGCCGCGCTGTCCAGCGACCCGTCGTCGGGCAAGGACAAGAAGAAGTAGTGCCGGCACTGCCCGATGGTGTTCCGGTGCCCGACGACGGCGCCCTGCCTGCGTGGGTGGGCACGGCGCGGTCCGGCGTCGCCCCGGAGCGGCAGTTCGGGGTGTACGTCCACGTGCCGTTCTGTTCCGTGCGGTGCGGGTACTGCGACTTCAACACGTACACCGCTGCCGAGCTGGGCGGCGGGGCGTCGCAGGTCGCGTACGCCGACACCGCACTGCGCGAGGTGACGCTCGCCGCGAAGGTCCTGGCCGACGTCGGGCTGCCGGAACGCCCGGCCTCGACGGTGTTCTTCGGGGGCGGGACGCCCACGATGCTGCCCGCGGGCGACCTCGTACGGATGCTGGACGGCGTCCGGGACGCGTGGGGGCTGGAGCCCGGGGCCGAGGTCACGACCGAGGCGAATCCGGACAGCGTGACGCCGTCGTACCTCGAGGCGCTGGCCGAGGCCGGGTTCACCCGGGTTTCGTTCGGGATGCAGTCCGCCGTGCCGCGCGTGCTGGCGACGCTGGAGCGGACGCACGATCCCGCGCGGATCCCTGACGTCGTACGGTGGGCGCGGGACGCCGGGCTGCGCGTCTCGCTGGACCTCATCTACGGCACCCCGGGCGAGACACTGGCCGACTGGCGCGAGTCGCTCGAGGTGGCGACCGCAACGGGGGTGGACCACGTGTCGGCGTACGCACTCGTGGTGGAGCCCGGCACGAAGATGGCGGCCCAGGTGCGGCGCGGGCAGCTCACGCTGCCCGACGAGGACGACCAGGCCGCCAAGTACGAGCTCGCGGACGAACTGCTCACGGCGGCGGGCCTGGGCTGGTACGAGGTGTCGAACTGGGCGCGGACCGACGACGACGCCTGCCGGCACAACCTGGCCTACTGGCGCGGGCACGACTGGTGGGGGATCGGGCCGGGGGCGCACTCCTACGTGGCGGCCGCGGACGTGGCGGAGGCTGGGGCCGACGGCGCCCGCGCCGGCGTGCGCTGGTGGAACGTCAAGCACCCGCGGCGGTACGCGGCAGCACTCGAGGCCGGGGGATCGCCGGGTGCGGGCCGGGAACTGCTGACGGAGGACGAGGCCTACCTGGAGCGGGTCATGCTGGGTGTGCGGCTGGCCGAGGGACTCGACCTGGGCGTGCTGCGGCCGGCCGGGCGCCAGGCGGTGGCGGGCCTGGTCGCCCGCGGGCTGCTCGACGGCGCGGCCGCGCTCGGCGCCGGGGGCGTGCCACCCCGGGTCGTGCTGACGCTGCGCGGGCGGCTGCTCGCCGACGCCGTCGTGCGCGAGCTCACGGCCTGACGCGATCCGGTATCGGCCGCGATCCGGTATCGGCACAGGCTATGTGGTTGGGAGTGTCAGCCAGTGAGGCTAGGTTGTGGCCACCAGCACCTCTTCGGGAGATGAGTCGATGAGCAACGACGGTGGCGTGCCCGGCCAGGGCGGGCAGAACCCGCAGGATCCGCAGGACCCGTACGGGCGGCCTGCCGCCGGCGGCGGCTGGCAGCAGCCGCCGAATGGGCCGCAGGGCCCCGGTGAGCAGCAGCCCGGCGTTCCGCGGTACGGGCAGCCGCAGTACGGCCAGTACGCTCCGCCCGGATATCAGGCTCAGACCCCGGTTCCCATGGGTCACTCGGTGCCCTGGGCGCCCCCGTCGATCGGTGAGTCGCACCGGTACGCCTGGCAGTCGTTCGGCCGGAACGCCGGGGTCTGGATCGTGATGGGGTTGCTGCTCTTCGTGGTGGGGATCGTCGTCTACGCCGTGATGAACCCGTGGTTCGGGTCGGCGCTCGCTCAGTTTCCAGCTCTGATGACGACCCCCGATCCCGCGGCGATCGCTCGGTGGGAGACAGAGATGACGGCCGCGTCGTATGAGCCCGCCGCAGTGGTGTTCGGGGCCCTCTCCGGCGCGATGCTGCAGGTGATCTCGATGACGTTCTACGCGGCCGGGCTGGCGTCCACGCGGAAGCAGCGGATCGGCTTCGGCGACTTCTTCGCATTGCGGAACTGGGCCGGCATCCTGCTGCTCGCCCTCCTCATGGTCGTCATCAGCACCGTGCTCGGGATGATCCCCGTCGCCGGCTGGCTTCTCTCGATCGTGGCCGGCGTGCTGATGATCGCCGCGCCCTACTTCGTCCTGGCGAAGGACATGAACGCCATCGAGGCGGTCACCTCGAGCGTCAAACTGGTGACGTCTCATCTAGGGATCGTCGTCCTCGCGTACCTGATCGTCGTCGGGTACGCGTTCGCGTCCGTGTGCACGTGTGGTCTCGCGTTCTTCGTGGTCTGGCCGTTCTCGGCGATCTTCGGCGCGCACCTCTTCCGGAGGCTGCATGGCGAGCCGATCGAGGCGGAGCAGCTGGCGGCCTGATCCCGGCGATCGCCCGGGTGGGTTGCGGCCCGCCGGGCGCTCGCGCGGCCTCCTGGTGCCCGCTATCGACCGGTGAGTGCGAGTTCGGGTCGCGACGTGCGGGGCTGCGGGTGACAGTTGCTCGGGAGAGTCCCGAGAGGAAGTCGCACCATGACCGAGAACCCGCCGCGTGATCCCGACGACCCGCGCGACCCCGAGCCCGACGCACCGGGTACGGACGATGCCGAGCAGCGACCGACGTCCGACCGCCCCGCAGAACCGCGGCAGCCCGCCGAACCCGCATCCGAGACGCCGTCGTCCGCGGAGCCACCCGCCGGGGCGACTCCGGCAGCGGCGCCGCCGTCCGGTGGATACGGGGCCTCGCCGCATGGCCGGCACAGTGCGTCCTCGCCCGAGGGGGCCGAGGGGTCCCGAGCAGGAGCAGCCGGGGCTGAGCCCGCCGGGGGGCCCGGGGTCCAGCCCGGCGGCGGATTCGGGGCGCCGCCTCCCGGTGGAGAGGGCACGCCGCCCCCGTACGGCGGTGGCGGTCCGGCGGGCGGCGGCGCGGGTGTGCCGACCGGAAGCTTCCGGGTCGGCGAGGCGCTCGGGTACGGCTGGGGCAAGTTCGCGGGTAATGCGCTGGTCTGGATCCTGTTCGCCCTGCTGCTGCTCGTCGTGGGCATCGTGTTCAACACGGGCAACGCGACGAGCTACCAGGACGTGTGGGACGCCGGCCGTGCGTCGGCCGAGATCGACACCGGCGGCTCGCTGCTGGGCCTGATCGGAGCGGTGCTCGTCGGCATCCTCCAGGGCCTGGGAACCAACGCTGCCCTGAGTGAGGTCTCGGGCCGGAAGCCGACGTTCGCGTCCCTGTTCCGGGCGCCGAACCTCGGGATGATCGTCGTCGCCGCGCTCCTGCTGATGGCAGCGCAGTTCGTCGGCGTGCTGCTGTGCCTCATCGGCCTTCCGGTGGTCCTGGTCTTCGCCGTCTTCACCTATCAGGGCGTGATCGACAAGAACCAGAACGCCTGGGAAGCCTTCATCGCGAGCTTCAAGCTGGTGGGGCAGAACTTCGGCGCGGTGTTCCTCCTGGAACTCGCCCTGTTCGGGATCAACATCCTGGGACTGATCCCGTGCGGCCTTGGCCTGCTGGTCACGATCCCGCTGAGCTACATCGCCCTGTCCTTCGCGTACCGCCGCCTCACCGGCGGCCCGGTCATGGCCTGACGGACAGCTCCGCAGCGCGAGACAGTTGCTCTCACACGACCGAGGTGGCGGGCCCCCACGGGGACCCACCACCTCGATGTGGGATCAGGCGAACCCGATCACTTGATCAGGCGGATGTTGACCGGGTAGCGGTACGGGCGCCCCTTCGACGCCTCGACGGCGGCCATGATCATGAAGACGAGCGCCGCGATGAACACCAGGTAGAGGAGCGCGCCGAGCCCGAACGTGATGGCCGTGATAATGGCGATCCCGATACCGGCGATGACGAGCGTGATCTGGAAGTTCAGCGCTTCCTTCGCCTCGGCCTCCACGAACCGGCTGCGGTCCTTGTACACGAGCCAGACGATGAGCGAGGGGACGAAACCCAGGCCGATGATCCACATGAGGCCGCCGAGGTGCGCGACGAGCGCCCAGGTGCGCTCCTCGTCGGGGCGCAGCGGAACCGGTGGTGCGTAGCCCGGCGCACCCTGGTAAGGCTGCTGACCCGGCTGCGGGGCGCCGTAGGGCTGCTGACCCGGCTGCGCACCGTACGGCTGCTGCGGCGCACCGGCGGCCGGGTCACCGGCCGGGGGCTGCGCACCGGCGGCGCCAGGCTGGGGGTCGTAGTTCGGCTGGGGCGTGGACTCCGGCTGCGGCGTCGCACCCGGCTGCGGGTTCGGCTCGGCGCCGGGAGTCTGGGGCGTCTCGGACATACACCCACCCTAGGGCTTCGCACGCGGTAATGGGCTGACAACCACGCGGTCGTTGTCGTAATGATGCCGTCAGGCCGCCCCGGGCGCCGTCACGAAGTCGATGAGTTCCTCGACCCGGCCCAGCAGGGCGGGGTCGAGGTCGCGGAAGTCCCGCACCGATCCGAGGATCCGCTGCCAGGCCCGCGCCACATCTGCCTGCGAGGCCGCAGGCCAGCCCAGCTCCCGCAGGATCCCGTGCTTCCACTCGACGCCGCGTTCGATCACCGGCCAGCGCTCCAGCCCCAGCCGCCCGGGCTTCACCGCCTGCCACACGTCCACGTAGGGATGCCCCAGCACGAGCACGGAGCCCGGCCGGACCTCGCGGAGCGCCTCGTCGGCAAGTCGTCGCTCCTTCGACCCGGGGACCAGGTGATCGACGAGCACTCCCACCCGGCGGCCGTCGTCGGGCCCGAACTCCGCGAGCCGCTCGGCGAGGTGGTCCACGCCGTCGAGCATCTCGACCACCACGCCCTCGATGCGCAGGTCGTCGCCCCAGACCTTCTCCACGAGCTCGGCGTCGTGCTTCCCCTCGACCCAGATGCGCGAGCCGCGCGCCACACGCGCGGGCGAGTCCGGCACCGCCACCGATCCGGAGGCCGTGCGCGACGGCGGTCGCGGGGCGCCGGACACGACCGGCGCCGTGAGCTCGACGGACCGCCCCTCGACCCAGAAGCCGGGGCCGAGCGGGAACGACCGCGTCCGCCCGCGCCGGTCCTCCAGCACGACGACCCGCATCCCGCCCGACTTCTCGACCCGCACCACCGCGCCGACCCACCCGGTCTCCACGTCCTCGACGACGAGTCCGGGCTCGGCCACGACAGGCCGCGTCTCGGGCTTGCGCCGCCCGCGGTGCGCCCCGGGAAACTCGGGGTTCAGGACGTCGGCTCCGTATCGGTCGTGCACGACGCCGATCGTAGGCCGCTGGCGCCCTCGCCCCCGGCAGGCCACGCCGACCACCCGACCCTCGGAGCCGCGCGGTCGGCCCGATGTCGCGAAGTCGGTCGCCCGGGGGACCGACCATCCGACAACGCGCCGACCACTCGACATCCGTCCGACTGCCCCCGCCGTACGGCACCTACGAACGCCCGCGGAGAGCGGCCTCCGTGCGGGACGAGACACCCAGCTTGCGCAGGATCGCGGAGACGTGCACAGAGACCGTCTTCGGCGAGATGAACAGGCGACCGGCGATCTCGCCGTTGGTCATCCCCTTCGCGACCAGATCGAGGACCTGCTGCTCGCGCGCCGTCAGCGACACCAGCGGCTCCGTGCCCGACGACGCCACCGCGTTCGCTGCGTCGGACCGGCCCTCGGCACGTGGTTCCCCGGAACGCTCGTTGCTGTCACCCTCCGAGAGCCCGCCCGGCAGCCCGCCCGCCTCGGCCGACGGTCCTGTCAGTTCGCCGGACCGTCCGGCCTGCGCGCCCGACGCCCCGGTACGCCTCGCCGCCAGCCCCGCCCGCTCCAGCAGCCTGCTCGCCCAGCCGGTGATGAGCCCCGCGCCGATGCGCTCGGCCTCGGCCACCGCGCGTTCCAGCCGGTCGCGAGCGCCGGCCCGGTCGCCGGCGTCGAGCAGCGCCTCACCCTCCCGGTACAGCGCGTACGGGCGGAGATGGGCGGGCCCGGGCAGGTCGACGACTGCGGACCACGGCCCGGTACCGAGCTCCGCCTCGAACAGCGCCGCCCACACGGGGTACGTCCGCCAGAAGGAGCACGCGTCGATCGCGGCACGGTAGGGTGCGTCGTCCACGACCTCACCCGCCGCTCGCAGGCGTGTGATCGCCCGAGCCGCGACGGCGAGCCTCGGCAGGTCGTACGGGGGGAGGGCCTGGTGTCCTGCGGCCACGACCTCGGACACGAGGAGCAGGGCCTGAGCCGGCTCGTCGCGCAGCAGCGCGAGCTCCGCCTGGGTGACGGCCACCTTGGACCGGACCTGCACCTCCAGGCTCCCGAACCGATCCCAGGTGGCAGACCGCCGCCGCGCCTCGGCCTGGGCCTCGTCGACCAGACCTCGCCACATCGAGAGCCATGTCCAGCGTTCGGTGAGGTACGCGGCGTGGATGCTGGTGTGCAACAGGGGGATCTGGCGCTCGTACCAGGTGGCGGCGTCGGCCCACCGTCCCTGCCCGATCCATGCCTCGGCGATGTTTCCCCCCAGCATGGAACGCGTGCCGTCGGGTATGGACAGTTTCCCGCCCGTGGAGCCGTGCCGGCGCTCGGCGCCTTGGGCGGCGATGGCCTCCGCACCCGCCCAGTCGCCCACGATCAGGCGGGCGTCCGACCCATTGATGTAGTAGCGGCTCGCCGCGTACCAGTCGGTGCCCGCGAGCTCGAACCCGTGCTCGATGTCGTCGAGGCCCCCGGTGTCGCCCGTCAGGTGCCGGCTCACGCCACGCAGGTTCAGGGCGGTGGCGAGGCTCGGGCGGTCCCCGGCGGCCTCCGCGGCGTCATAGGCGCCGTTCGCCGCCTCGATCGCCTCGCTCGGCCATCCCGCGAGCATGGCATGTCGCGCCCGCATGATCAGGACCTGAGCGCGCACCGAGTCATCGACGCCGGGCGGTACCAGGGCGAGGGCGCGGTCGAGCAGGTCCGGCCCTTCGTCCGTCCCGGCATGGCCCGCGATGAGAGCCGTCGTCGTCCGAGCACGGGCCAGGCCGACCGGGTCATCCTGCGGCCACTCGGCCAGCGCCTCGTGCGCCAGGGCCAGGGCCCGCTCGGTCCGTGTCGAGCCCCGGACGGACTCGGCCACGTGCATGAGCAGCTCGTGGTGCGTCCGCCCGGCGACGCCCGCGGCGTCGGGCACCTGCTCCCAGAGCTCCAGGGCTCGTTCGCCCAGGGACACGGCGGTGGAGACCGCGGCCGCGCCCGCCGCGGCGTCGTGCCCGACGACGGCGGCCGCGAGGGCGTTGTCCAGCACACCCGCCTTCCACCAGTGGTCGGCGATGCGCGACAGCTTCGCGACCGACCGGGTGCGGGTGGTGAGCGCGGTGGTCAGGGCGCGGGCGTACGCGGCGTGGAGCCGGCGTCGTTCGCCGGGAAGGAGCTCGGCGTAGACGGCTTCCTGCACCAGGGCGTGCCGGAACTCGTAGCCCACGTCGGTGGCGACGAGCACGGAACCCTCCACGGCCTCGCGGGTGATCTGGTCGGGGTCGTCACCGACGGCAGGGCCGGCGTCGGCGACGACGTCGTCGAGCACGTCGTGCCAGACGCGCGGCCCGGCGGCGGCCACGACCCGGCACAGCGCCTGGGCCTGCGGGCTCAGGCGCCAGTAGCGCAGCAGGAGGATGTCCCGCAGCGACCCGGGCAGCTCCGAGCCGAGGAACACCGCGAGTTCCTCCACGTAGAACGGCACGCCCGCGCTGCGTTCGACGAGGTCGTTGAGGGCGGCGGGGTCGAGGTCGGCCGCGTCGCTCAGGTCGTGCGCCATCGTCCGGACCTCGTCCTCCCCGAGACGGCCCAGGTCGAGGCGCGTCGCGACCCGCGCGCGGTCGAGCTCGGCGACGGCGGCGCGCAGCGGGTGCCCGCGCCCGACGTCGTCGCTGCGGTAGGTGAGCACCAGGAGCAGGCCGGCGGGCGCGATGCGGGCCAGCCGGACGGCGAGGGCACGCGTGACGTCGTCGGACCAGTGCAGGTCCTCGAGGACGAGCAGGACGGGGCGCGTGGCCGCCAGGCCGGTGGCGAGGCTCGCGAGTACCTCGGGGAGGCGCTCGGCGCCGGGGTCGCCGTCGGGCTCGACGAGCTGAGGCGCGACGACGGACAGCGAACCGGCAGCCGGTCCGGCCGCCGCGAGGACGGCCTCCGTGCCGAGTTCCTGGACGACGCCGTGAAGAACCCCGGTGAGGGCGGCGTAGGGCACCGGACCGGACCCCGAGTCGGCGCACTGTCCGACGACGACCGTGGCGTCCGCGGCCGCCGAGGTCAGCTCCTCGATCAGGCGGGTCTTGCCGATCCCGGCCTCGCCGGCCACGATCACGGTGCGCCCCGCGCCGGCGCGGACCTCGTCCAGCGCCGTCCGCAGCTCCGCGAGCTCGTGGGTGCGACCCGCGAGACGGGCACGGCTGACCGGCATGGGAGCATCGTCCCATGCCGGTTCGCCGGTGCCCGCTGCGGCCGTTTCGCGGCCCGCCCCGGTCATGCCCAGCGTGCCCGGGTGGCGCGGGGCTCGGCGGCGGGGCGGCCGGCCCGACGGCCGGTGTCCCGCGCGTCCTTCGTCCTCCGGGCGTCCCGGATCTCGCGCTCGTGTCGCTTCTGCTCGTTCCGGCGGGTGATCTCCTGCTCGTTCCGGCGGTACTCGGAGTAATCGGTGAACCCGAACATCTCTGATCCCTCTACCTTCTGGCGGTCGGTCGCCGGTTCCTCATCGGCGCTGGTACCAGCCTCGGCGATGAGGTAGCACCGGCGGATCGGGCGGTCGCCGTATCTTCGCGACCCCGATCCGGGCGGGCGCGGTGCCCGCCTAAGGCATCGCCCTAGACGCCGGATCCGGGGGACGGCCGAGCAGGCGGTGTGCACCTTAGAGGCCGCCCCGGCGCGAGGGTTCGGCGTCGCGCCGGTAGCTTCTGAACATGGCGCCTCTCCTGGTGGACCTCGCTGTCGGGGCCGCGCACGCCGCGGCCGTGGGAATCGGCCGTATCCCGGAGCCGGTGCTGCGCCGGCTCGCGGGTGCGCCGCACGTCATCGACGGGCAGACCCTCTATCCGGAGGTGCGCATCGCCCAGCGGCTCCGCGTGCTGCGCCCTCTGCCCGACGCCGGTGTCGGCGAGACCCGCGACCGCGTGAAACGCCAGGCCAGGGTCATGGGGTCGCGGCCCGCCGTCGGCCGGGTCGAGGACCTCACGATTCCCGGTCCGCGGGACCGCATCCCGCTGCGTGTGTACCAGGCCGACCCGGACCGCCGGCCCGACGGCGTCCTGGTCTGGTACCACGGCGGCGGCTGGGTGGTGGGTGGCCTGTCCACGGCCGACCCGGTCTGCCGCTCCCTGGCGCTGAGCGCCAACCTGGTGATCGTGGCGGTCCGCTACGGGCTGGCCCCCGAGCATCCGTTCCCCGAAGGCGTCGACGACACCGTCACCGCGTTCCGCTGGGTGCGGGACAACTCCCGCCGCTGGCGGCCTGACCTGAGCCGCCTCCCGGTCGCCGTCGGCGGGGACAGTGCCGGCGGCAACGCCGCCGCGGTCGTCGCCAACCTGACGCGGGACGACGACGGCCCCGCCGGCCCCGGTGCCGGGGGGCCGGACTTCCAGCTGATGCTCTACCCGGCGACGGACGCGACCACCCGGTACCCGTCGAGCACGATGTTCGACGGGTACGGCCTTCCTGCCGCGCGCGTCAACTGGTACCTGGACCGCTACCTCACCGAACCCGGCCAGACGAAGGACCCGCGGGTGTCGCCGATGCTCGCCGAGGACCTGACGGGAGTGGCGCCCGCACACGTCGTCGTCGCGGGGTTCGACGTGCTGCGCGACGAGGGCCTGGCCTACGCCGAGCGGCTGCGCGAGGCGGGGGTCCCGACGACGGTGCAGGTGGCGAGCGGACACGTGCACGCCTTCGCGAACGCGACGGGCGCCAGCCGCAACGCGCGGCGGCACCTGGCACGTGCGGCACGGATCACGGAGGCGGCCCTGGCGCGGCGCGTTCGGCGTGTCGGTCACCCCGCGTAAGATTGGCACTCGTAGAACGAGAGTGCTGGGCGGAGGTGACCCCATGAGCGACCAGCGTCGCCTTGATGTGCTGCGTGCCATCGTGGAGGACTATGTGCACACGCAGGAGCCGGTCGGCTCACGCGTGCTCACCGAGCGCCACCAGCTCGGCGTCTCGCCCGCCACGGTGCGCAACGACATGGCCGCGCTCGAGGACGCCGGGTACATCGCCCAGCCGCACACGTCCGCCGGCCGCATCCCCACGGACAAGGGCTACCGGCTGTTCGTGGACCGGCTCTCCGAGGCCCGGCCGCTGAGCCAGCCGCAGCGGCGGGCCATCGAGAAGTTCCTGTCCGAGGCGGTCGACCTGGACGACGTCATCGGGCGTGCCGGCCGGCTCATCGCGCAGCTCACCGGCCAGGTCGCCGTCGTGCAGTACCCGTCGCTGCGGCGTTCGGGGCTGCGGCACCTCGAACTCGTGCCCACCGGCGAGAGCCGGCTGCTCGTCGTCGTCATCACCGACAACGGGCGCGTCGAGCAGCGGTTCCTCGACGTGCCGGAGGACGCCGACGAGGCGACGCTCGGGGAACTGCGTGCCCGGCTCAACGCCGCGGCCGCCGGGCGCCGGCTCACGCAGATGGACGTGGCGTTCGGCGAGGTGGCCGCCGTCGTCGCGCCGGAGCACCGGCCGCTCGTCACCGCGATCGGCGAGGTCGTGACCAGCGCACTCGACGAGGAGCAGGAGGAACGGCTGGTCGTGGCGGGCCAGGCGAACCTGGCCCGCGCGGGCATGGGGTTCGACCAGGGCCTGAGTCCGCTGCTGGAGGCGCTCGAGGAGCAGGTCGTGCTCCTGGGGCTGCTGACCGAGATGACGTCCGACGAGAACGTGGCGGTCAGCATCGGCCACGAGAACAGACTGGCCGGGCTCTCGCGCGCGTCCGTGGTGAGCACCGGTTACGGGACCGACGGGGACACGGTCGCCCTGCTCAGTTCCATCGGGCCGACGCGCATGGACTATCCACGCACCATCGCCGCGGTGCGTGCCGTGGCCCGTTATCTGTCCCGGGTGCTGCCCACGTGAGCCCCAGGATCCCGACCGACCCGCCCGACGACCAGCGCCACCCGCAGACCCGGGTGCGCCACGACGACCGTCGGGCAGCGCTGCCTTCCGACCCAGAGCGAGCGAAGAGAGACCTGTGACCGACTACTACGAGATCCTGGGTGTCCCGCGGGACGCCTCGCCCGAGCAGATCAAGAAGGCGTACCGCAAGCTCGCCCGCACCCTGCACCCGGACGTCGCCGGGAGCGACGGCGAGGACAAGTTCAAGGACGTCGCGCGCGCGTACGAGGTGCTCTCCAACCCGGAGAAGCGCCAGCAGTACGACATGGGCGTCGACCCCAGCGCCCCCGGTGGTGGCGCCGGCGGCGGATTCGGGAACGGGTTCGGATTCCAGGACATCTTCGAGACGTTCTTCGGCGGCGGCCAGCCGAGCGGCCCCGTGCCGCGCGCGCGCCGCGGCAACGACTCTCTGGTGCGGCTCGACATCGACCTCGCCGAAGCCGCGTTCGGCGTCAAGCGCGAGCTCCAGGTCGACACCGCCGTGGTGTGCTCCACCTGCACCGGCGACGGCGCCCGCCCCGGAACCACGTCCCGCACCTGCGACGTCTGCCACGGGCGCGGTTCCGTGCAGCGGGTCGCCCGGTCGTTCCTCGGCCAGGTCATGACCACTGCGCCGTGCTCCGCATGCGGCGGGTTCGGGACGGTCATCCCGGAGCCCTGCCCGGACTGCTCCGGCGAGGGCCGCGTGCGCTCCCGGCGCACCGTGACGGTGAACGTGCCGGCCGGCGTGGACACCGGGACGCGCATCAAGCTGTCGGCGCAGGGGGAGACCGGCCCCGGCGGCGGCCCGGCAGGCGACCTGTACGTCGAGATCCGCGAGAAGTCGCACGACACGTTCGTGCGCCGCGGCGACGACCTGCACTGCACGCTCCCCGTCCCGATGACGGCCGCCGCGCTCGGCACGAGGCTCTCGCTCGACACGCTCGACGGGCCGCAGGAGATCGACATCCGGCCCGGCACCCAGCCGGGGCAGATCGTCACGCTCAAGGGCCTGGGCGTGGGCCACCTGCACATCAGCGGGCGAGGCGACCTCAACGTGCACATCGAGGTCCAGGTGCCGACCGGACTCACCGACGAGCAGACCGAGCTCCTGCGGCAGCTCTCGGCGCTACGCGGCGAGGAACGCCCCGAGCCGCGCCTGGCCGCCGCGCACCCGGGAGTCTTCTCCCGCCTGCGCGACAAGCTGTCCGGACGCTGAACCCGGTGGGCCCGCGATGAGCGCACCGGTCTTCCTCGCCGAGGGCACGCCGCTCGGCGACTACGGCGTCGACTCGGTGTTCGTGCTCGACGGCGCGGAAGGGCGCCACGCCGGCGTCGTGCAGCGTCGCGGGCCGGGCGAGCGGATCGACGTCGTCGACGGTGACGGCCTGCGCCTGGAAGGAGTGGTCGAGTCCGTCGACGACGGTCACGTCCACCTCCGGGTCCAGCGCGTGGTGGCCGAGGACCCGCCGGTGCCCGTCGTGACCCTCGTCCAGGCGCTCGCGAAGGGCGACCGGGACGAACAGGCGATCGAGGCCGCGACGGAGACAGGTGTCGACGCCGTCGTGCCGTGGCAGGCCGAGCGGTCGATCGTGGTGTGGCGCGGACCCCGCGCGGCGAAGTCGCAGGCCAAATGGGTGGCGACGGTGCGCGCGGCGACGAAGCAGGCGCGGCGGGCGCGAGTTCCCGAGGTGGCCGCGCCGCTGACGACGAAACAGCTCACCGCACGGGTGCGGGACGTGGTCGGCGCTGGCGGCACCGTCGTCGTTCTCCACGAGGAGGCGACGACGCCGCTGCGGGGGGTGCCGTTGCCGGCGGGGGCGGCGCCCGCGGGCACGGCGGCGTCGGCGGAGGAGAGGGAGGCGGCGGCCTCCGGTGAGGCTGTGCCTTCCGGGGAGGGGGCGACGTTCCGGGACACCGCGAACTCGGAGGCGGTGTCCGAACCGGGGACGGATCCTGCCGTCGCCGGGCGGCGGGAGCGGCGGGAGCTGCTGCTGATCGTCGGCCCGGAAGGCGGGATCTCCGACGCGGAGGTGGGTGCCCTGACCGCGGCCGGCGCCGTGACCGCCCGGCTGGGCCCCCACGTGATGCGCACGTCGACCGCGGGCCCGGTGGCGGTGGCGATGCTGAACGAACGCCTGGGCCGCTGGTCCTGACCCGGGGCGGTCCTGACCCGGGGTTGTCCTGATCCCGGGGTTGTCCTGATCCCGGGGTTGTCCTGATCCGGGACCGTCCTGATCCCGTGACCCAAGGCCGTCCTGGCGCCAGGACGGCCTCGGGTCACTGACGACCCGTCACGGCCGCCGAACCGCAAGATCCGGCCCCGCCGACGGTCGTCGAACCGCAGGCTGATGTCGGCGGCTGTTGTCGAACCGCAGGATCATCCCGGCGGCCGTTGCCGAACCGCGTGGTGAATCGTACTAATCTGCGAATTGCACGATTCACCATGCGGTTCGGCAACGGCCACCGGGATCAGCCTGCGGTTCGGCGTCGGCCGCTGGGATGATCCTGCGGTTCGGCGACGGATGCCGGGGTGTCCGGGTCAGTTCAGGACCACGAACTCCACCCGGCGGTTCTTCTCCAGGTCCGCGAACGTCCTGGGGGTGACCAGCGGGTCGGACTCGCCGAATCCCTTGAACGACAGCCGGTCCTCGTCCACGCCCAGGTCGACGAGCCGGTCCAGCACCGTGATGGCACGGCGCTTGCTCAGCTTCAGGTTGTCGTCCGCGTCGCCGCGCGAGTCGGTGTGACCCTCGATCCGGACCCGCACGCCCGGGTGCTCCTCCAGGACGTCGGCCGCGTGCCGCACGACCTTCCTGCCGTCCTTGGTCAGCCGAGCGCTGTCCGTGACGAAGGTGATGTTCGGGATCTCGACCAGGTCCTCCTGGGCCTCGGTCTTCTCCTTCTTCGTCGGCTCGCGGTCGGTGTCGTCGGTGTCGTCGGAGTCGTCGGACTCGGAGTCGTCCCCGTCACCCGCCTCGGAGTCGTCCGATCCGGAACCGGAGTCGCCGCCGTCCGAGTCGCCGTCGTCGGAGCCGGAGCCGGAGCCGGAGTCGGAGCCGTCGTCCGAGTCGGAGTCGTCTGCGGAATCGGACTCCGAGCCGCCCTCGGCGCTGCCGTCCCCGGTGTCGTCGGAGCCGCTGTCGGTCGCGTCGTCACCAGCAGCGCCGTCACCCGCGCCGTCGTCGTCCAGCGCGCCGGCCGCGGAGGAGTCCAGGTCCACCTCGCCCTCCGGGCCGACGGCCTGCACCACCCGCACGCCCGTGACATCCCCGACGACGGCGCCCGCCGTGACCGCGGCAGCGGCGGTGTCCGCCTCCACGGTCGCGTCGCGACCGACGAAGCTGACGTCCGCGTCGCCGAGGTCGGCCTCGGCGAGGGCCTCCTGCGAGCTCGTGGTGAGCGTGCCCTCGATCTGCTCGCGGAACGCGGTGTCCTGCCAGCTCGACAGCCCGGCGAGGACCAGGACCGCGACGATGATCGGAGCGAGGAGTGCCTTCAGCGTGCTCATGCCTTCCCGCCCTCGGCCTCCGCGACCTTCCGTGCGTCCGCCGCGAGCGCGGCCTGCTTCGCGGCCTCACCCTCGACCTCGTCGACGTCGGTGTAGTCGACCTCGTCGACGAACTTCGTCGTGCCGCGCTCCTGACCGCCGATGAGGTAGTCCTGGTACTCGCCGAGGCCTTCGCCGTCACCGTCCACCAGGTACTGCGCCTGTGCGGCCCACGTCTTGACCGACGGGGCGAACTTGATGCCGCTCTTGCGGATCGACGCGCGCAGCTCCGCCTCGGAGGCGGCCGCGACCTGGGCGTACGAGGTGATGCCGTCAGCCTTGAGGGCCTTCTCGATCTTCGGGCCGATGCCCTCGACCACCTTGAGGTCCTCGTCGGCCGGCTGTTCCGGCTCCGGCGCGACGACGGACGCGGCGTCGGCGGCCACCGCCTCGGCGTCGACGTCCTCGCCGGTCGCCTCGGCGGCCTTCTCCGCGTCGGCGGCGAGCGCGGCCTGCTTGGCGGCCTCGCCCTCGACCTCGTCGACGTCCGTGTAGTCCACGTCCTCGACGAAGTCGGCGCTGCGCCGCTCCCGCCCGGCGATCAGGTAGTCCTGGTACTCCTCGAGGCCCTCCTCGTCGCCCTCCACCAGGTACTGCGCCTGGGCGGCGAAGGACATCGCGGCCGGCGCGAACTTGATGCCCGAGTCCGCGAGGGCCTTCCGGAGGTCGTCCTCGGAGGCCGCGGCGACCTTGGCGTACGAGCCGTAGCCCCCGGCCTGGAGCGCGGCGGCGATCTTGGGGCCGATGCCCTCGATGCGGGTGAGGTCGTCGGCCTCGGCCTCGCTGTCCGCATCCTCGTCGGAGCCGACGACGGCGGCTGCCGCAGTTCCCGCGGCAGCGCCGGCGAGCGTGGCGCCGGCCGTGTCGTCGGTGCCGCCCGGGGTCTCGCCGTCGACCACGGCTTCGCGCGTGGCGGCCTCCGCCTCGGCGACGACCTCGGCCTCGGCGCCCGCGAAGACCGCGAGGTTCTCGTCCTCGATGTCGGACGGTTCGGTGGTGGACTTCTTGGCGGGGGACTCGGTGCCTGCGTCCGCGGTGTTCTCGGCCGCGTCGTCGGTCTTCGCGTCGTCGGCGGGAGCGGCGAGAGGCGTGGCCGCCGGCGCGGGAGTGTCCGTGTCCGCCTCGGTGTCGCCCGAGGGAGCCGTGGTGTCGGGTGTCCTGGCATCGGCCGTCGTGGTTCCGGTGTCGGCGTCCGCAGAGCCCGCAGCGGCGGCCGTCGCGGCACCAGCCTTGGCCGTGGCACCAGCCTTGGCCGTGGCATCGGCCTTCGTCGCGGTGTCGGACTTCGCGGTGTCGGACTTCGCGGTGCGGGTCTTCGTGGTCGTGCTCGCCGTCGACTTCTTCTCGACCGTCTCAGCCGTGTGCTTGCCGGTGGCCTTGTTCCGGCGGGCCCACAGGATCCAGCCGACCCACAGGCCGATCAGGAAGAAGATGATCGCGGTGATGATGATGAATAGGAGCGACTGGGTGATGAACCAACCCACGCTGAACCTCCTGGGTGTACGGACAACCGCCGGTCAGGGCGGCGGCATCGGCGAGAACGTGTCCGATCTGCGGGGGTCTGGGGCGCCACCCGTCGAACGGGCAGACTCAACCACAGTTGGCGAAGTCTGGCACTTCGGACGAGATAACAATTTCGAATATGCCCCGGATGGTAGCGGTAGCGGCGACGGCACCCCCGCGCAGCGGCGTCCCGCGCCCGGTAGCCTGCGGCCATGGTGAGGACGACGGAGACGAGCACGGGCGCGACCGCGGAGATGATCGCGGACTGCCTGTTCTGCAAGATCGTCGCGGGCGAGATCCCGGCCGACCTGGTCGCGGAGTCCGACTCGGCGGTCGCGTTCAAGGACATCAACCCGAAAGCGCCCGTCCATGTCCTGGTCGTGCCGCGCAGGCATCACGCCGACGTGAGCGCGCTGGCCGGCGCCAGCCCCGAGCTCCTGGCCGACGTCGTCGCGCTGGCCGATCAGGTCGCCACCGACCTGGCGGACGGCCAGTACCGCCTCATCTGCAACGTCGGCCCGAAGGCCGGCCAGACGATCTTCCACGCCCACGCCCACGTCCTGGCGGGAACCCAGCTCACCGGCTTCTGAGCCGGCCAAGGGCGCAGTGGCACGTGCCCGGAGCGGAGTCCGAGGAGGCTCGGCGACGCACTCCGAATCTCCGGGGAAATCGGGCGACACAGACCGGTCCCTGGTCGATAGGATGAGGTTGTTACCCAGTCCTGGAACCGAGGAGCGCATCGGCATCAGCCGGCCCATGACAACTTCCGCATCGCACGCACCCGCTCAGCAGACGGACCGCAAGCCGCAGCGCGGCACCGAACATCGCGTCGTCGTCCCGGCCCGCATCCCGATGGTGGCTCTGCTCGGTAGTCAGGACGCGGTGCTCCGCGCGATCGAGGACGGGTTCGGCCAGGTCGACGTCCACGCCCGGGGCAACGAGATCGCCGTTTCCGGCCCTCCTGGCGACGTCGAGCTCGTCTCGCGGCTCCTGGACGAGCTGATCCAGGTGGTCGAGGCCGGCACGCAGCTCACGCCTGAGGTCGTCACCCGCTCGATCAGGATGCTCACGGCGGCGTCGGCCCAGCGCCCCGTCGACGTGCTGACCTTCGACATCCTGTCGAACCGCGGTCGCACCATCCGGCCGAAGACGCCCGGTCAGAAGCACTACGTCGAGGCGATCGACGCCAACACGATCACGTTCGGGCTCGGCCCGGCCGGCACGGGCAAGACGTACCTTGCGATGGCGAAGGCGGTCCAGGCCCTCCAGGCCAAGCACGTCAACCGGATCATCCTCACGCGCCCGGCCGTCGAGGCGGGGGAGCGGCTCGGCTATCTGCCCGGCACGCTCAGCGACAAGATCGACCCGTACCTGCGCCCGTTGTACGACGCCCTGCACGACATGATCGACCCGGAGCAGGTCCCGAAGCTCGTGGAGAGCGGGACCATCGAGGTCGCTCCGCTGGCTTTCATGCGCGGGCGCTCGCTGAACGACGCGTTCATCATCCTCGACGAGGCGCAGAACACCTCCACCGAGCAGATGAAGATGTTCCTCACGCGTCTCGGTTTCGGTTCCCGCATGGTCATCACCGGCGATTCCACGCAGGTCGACCTGCCCGGCAACCAGACCTCCGGCCTGCGGGTCGTGGAGGACATCCTGGCCGGCGTCGACGACGTCGAGTTCTGCCGGCTGGGTTCGGCCGATGTGGTGCGCCACCGGCTCGTGAGCGACATCATCGACGCGTACGCGCGGTGGGACGTCATCACGGACGGGCAGCGGCCCGGGCGTCAGCCGCAGGATCACCGGCCGCCGCAGCAGCAGCGTCGCCGGCGTTGATCTCCGAGGAGCACGGGTGAGTATCGAGGTCAACAACGAGTCGGGGCACGAGACCGACGAGGCGGAGTTCGCCGCGCTGGGCCGGTACGTGCTGGATGCCATGCACGTGCATCCGCAGTCGGAGCTGTCGATCCTGTTCGTGGACACCGCCACGATGGCCGACCTGCACGTGCAGTGGATGGACGAGCCCGGCCCCACCGATGTGCTCTCGTTCCCGATGGACGAGCTGCGCCCCGGCCGGGAGGGCGAGGAACTGGCCCCGGGGACGCTCGGCGACATCGTGCTGTGCCCGGAGGTCGCCGCCAAGCAGGCGCGGACGGCGGGACACTCGACGGCCGAGGAACTCCTGCTGCTGACCGTGCACGGCATCCTGCACCTCCTCGGCTACGACCACGCAGATCCTGAGGAGGAGAAGGAGATGTTCGCGCTGCAGCGCAAGCTTCTCCTGACCTTTCTCGCGAACCGCTGAGGAACTGCCCCCGTGACCGTCAGTCTTCTCGCTCTCGCCTCCCTCGTGGGCTTCGTCCTGGCGAGCGTGCTCTCGGCCGGTGAGGCCGCGCTCCTGCGCGTCACCCGGTCCGGCCTCGTGGAGTGCCTCGCCGAGGCCGAGCACGGGCCCGAACCCGACGCTCGCCGCGCCGCCCGCGCGCGTTCCGCGCTGGCCCTCGTGGTGGAGCCGACGGCGACCGTGGCGTCGTTCGCCCTGGTGCGCGTCACCGCCGAGGTGGTGGCGATCGCCGCCGCGACGCTGCTGGTCCAGCAGGCGATCCCCGACCCGGCGTCGGGCGATCCGGTCCCGGAACTGGTCGTCATGCTCGTCGCCCTGACCGCCGGCCTGGGGGTCGGCGTGCTGTTCGTGCGCGTCTCGCCGCGCGCGCTCGGCTTCCGGCGACCGGTCCAGGTGCTCCTCTCCCTCGCGCCGACGCTGACGGTGGTCTCGCGCGGCGTGGCGCGCCTCACGCGGCTGTCGGTCCCGCGGGTGCCGCCGTCGTCGGAGGAGGACCGGCGCGACGTCGCGTACCGCGTCGGCGAGTCCGAGGACCTCCAGGAGGAGGACCGGGAGTTGCTGCGGTCGGCCATCGAGCTGGCCGACACGATCGTGCGCGAGGTGATGGTGCCGCGCACCGACATGATCACCGTCGCCGCCGACACCCCGCTGACCAAGGTGCTGCGCCTGTTCCTCCGCTCCGGATTCTCACGCGTGCCGGTGGTCGGGGAGTCCGTGGACGACGTCGTCGGCGTGGCCTACCTCAAGGACGTCGTCGCCGCCGTGCACTGGCCCGTGGACGACGACGCGGGGCCCGCGGGCGTGCGCCCCGCCGCGGACGTCGCGCGCGAGGCGGTGTTCGTGCCCGAGTCCAAGCCGGTCGACGCCCTGCTCCGCGAGATGCAGACCTCGACGTCGCACATCGCGCTCGTCGTGGACGAGTACGGCGGGATCGCCGGCCTGGTCACGATCGAGGACCTGCTCGAGGAACTCGTCGGCGAGCTGACCGACGAGCACGACACGGTCCCGGTCCAGGAGCCGGAGGAGCTGCCCGACGGCGCGTTCCGGGTGCCGGCCCGGATGCCCGTGGACGAGCTCGGCGAGCTCTTCGACCTGCGCCTGGACGACGACGTCGACACGACCGGCGGGCTGCTCGCCAAGGCGCTGGGCAAGGTGCCGCTCGCGGGCTCGGCGGCCGAGGTGTCGGGCCTGCACCTCATGGCGGAGCGTGTCGAGGGACGTCGCAAACAGCTCGCGACCCTCGTGGTGCGCCGGGTGAGCCCCGTGGACGGCGACAATGGGGGCGAGCCCGGCCCGCCCGACGCCGTCGGGCAGCCGCCGAAGGCCGCGCAGCCCCCGAGGGCAGCGCAACCGCCGAAGGCGGGGCACCCGGAGACCGGGCGACAGAAGCACGAGAAAGAAGCACACGCGTGAACGACGACACCTCACCGGCCCATCGGTCCGGCTTCGCCTGCCTGGTCGGCCGGCCCAACGTGGGCAAGTCCACCCTGACGAACGCCCTGGTGGGGGAGAAGGTCGCGATCATGTCCGCGCGGCCGCAGACCACGCGGCACACCATCCGCGGGATCGTGCACCGGCCCGACGCCCAGCTCATCCTGGTGGACACGCCCGGGCTGCACCGGCCCCGGACCCTGCTCGGCGAGCGGCTGAACGACCTGGTGCGGGACACGCTGAGCGAGGTCGACGTCATCGCGTTCTGCCTGCCCGCGGACCAGAAGGTGGGGCCGGGCGACCGGTACATCGCGCAGCAGCTCGCCGAGCTGATGCGGGGACGCCGGGCGGTGCCCGTCGTGGCGGTGGTGACCAAGGCCGACGCGGTGGACCGCGCCGTGATGGTGGAGCACCTGATCGCCGTGCAGGAGCTCGCGAAGTCCGTGGAACGCGAGTGGGCCGACATCGTGCCGGTCTCGGCGAAGGACGGGTTCCAGGTCGGCGAGCTGGCCGACGTCCTGGTCGGGCACCTGCCCGAGGGGCCCGAGCTCTACCCGGGCGGCGAGCTCACGGACGAGCCCGAGGCGGTCATGGTCGCCGAGCTCGTGCGCGAGGCGGCGCTGGAGGGCGTCCGCGACGAACTGCCGCACTCGCTGGCCGTCGTGGTCGAGGAGATCCTCGAGCGCGAGGGGACGGGCGACGAGGCGAAGGGGCGTCCGCCGCTGCTGGACGTCCGCGTCAACCTGTTCGTGGAGCGCGACTCGCAGAAGGCGATCGTCATCGGCCGGGGAGGCTCCCGCCTGCGCTCCGTCGGCACGGAGGCCCGCCGGGGCATCGAGGCGCTGCTGGGCGCCCGCGTGTACCTCGACCTCCACGTGAAGGTCGCCAAGGACTGGCAGCGCGACCCGAAGCAGCTGCGGCGCCTGGGGTTCTGAGCAGGGTCGTGCGCGACCGGCACGCCCCGCCGCGCGGGGCGGGGCGTGCCGATCGGGGCCATCACCTGCCGGCCATCGCCCGTTCGACGACGAGCCGGCCGTCCACCCAGCGCACCGGCATCGGGTCGCTGACGCTGCCGACGAACGACCCGTCCGGCGCGTCGTGGTGGAACGCGAGCAGCACCCAGCGCCCGGTCCGGTCGCGCACCAGGCGCCCGCTGTAGAGCGAGGAGTCCGTGAGCTGCTGCGCGCCCGCGATGTCGTAGGGGCCGAGCAGCGAGGCGGCGGGTGCCGCCCACACACCTCCCGTCGTGCCGGCCGCGCGGGCCTGGGACATGTCGCCGGCGAGGCACGAGAAGAGCAGCACCGGGACGCCGTCGACCTCTTCGACCTGCGTCACCTCGAGCTGGCCGAATCCCTGCCCCGGCTGCGTGAGCGGCGGGCGCTGCTCCCACGTCCGCAGGTCGGGCGACCACGCGTGCCCGACGACGCCCCGGTCGTCCGCCGGGCCCGTGCGCCCGCGCGCGGTGAGCAGCATGTGCCAGCCGTCGCCACCGGGGTCGGCGAAGACCCACGGGTCGCGGAACGCCTCGTCGTGCCACTGCCCGTCGGCGAGCGTCTCGTACCACCGGTCGTCGGCGGCGAGCACCGGATTCTCGGGCACCTTGCGCCAGGTCATGAGGTCCGCCGACGTCGCGTACCCGACCCGCTGGACGTTCCCCGCGGGCGTGAGGGTCGAGCCCGTGTAGAAGAGGAACCACGTGCCGTCGGGATGCCGCACCACGGAGCCGGTCCAGGTGGCGAGGTCGTCCCAGGCGCCTGAGTCGGAGCGTACGAGCGCGTCCTCGACCCGCGTCCACGTCACGAGGTCGTCGGAGACCGCGTGCCCGATCGAGGCGCGGTAGTGCCGTGCGTCCGGCTCGTGCAGGGCGCGCGAGGCGTAGAGGAAGAAGAGATGGTGCCGCTCGCCGTCGTCGGCGAACCAGAAGTCCCACACCCAGGAGTCGGGCAGCGTGAACATATGAGCCTTTCGGAAGTACGGAAGTACGGAAGTACGGACAGGTGGGCTCGCTAGCCCTTGACCCCGCTCGCGGCGACGCTCGAGACGAACGCCCGCTGGAAGGACAGGAAGACGATGAGCACGGGCAGAGTGATGAGCGACGTGTACGCCATGACCTCGCCCCACGCCGTGTTGAGTTGGAAGAAGTACTGCATGCCGACCATCACGGGGCGCAGGTCCTCCTGCTGGACCACCATCAGTGGCCACAGGTACTGGTTCCACGCGGGCAGGAAGGTGAGGATCGCCACCGTCGCGAAGGCGGGACCCGCCAGCGGGGCGACGATCCGGCGGTAGATCGTGAACCAGCTCGCGCCGTCGATGCGCGCGGCCTCGTCGAGCGACTTCGGGATCGTGGAGAAGTACTGCGTGAACAGGAAGATCGAGAAGGCGTTCGCGATGAACGGCACGATCTGCACGTGGTAGCTGTTCAGCCAGCCGAAGTCGTACTTGAGGATGCCGCCCTCCATGACGAGGGTCGGCAGCTTGGAGACCCAGTAGACCATCGGGACGGCGATCGTCTCGAAGGGCACGATGAGGGTCGCGATGACGAGCGCCAGGACCACCGAGCGGCCCTTCCAGCGCAGGCGCGACAGCGCGAACCCGGCCATCGAGTTGACGACCAGGCCCAGCCCCACCGTCAGCACCGTGACCAGCACGGAGTTGAACAGGAACTGCCCGACCGGCACCCGGTCGAACACGCCGAAGTAGTTGTCGAGGCTGATGTCCCCGACGGGCAGGAACGCGCGCGGCGAATCCACGTCCCCGAGGATCTGCGCGTCCGGCTTGAGGGACGAGACGAACATGAACACGAGCGGGAACATGAAGACGACGGCGAGGGCGCTCATCGCGACGTAGGACCAGACCTTGCGGCGGCGGCGCAGGTCGTGCTCGCCGCGATCGGTCGCGGTCCGGGAGGCGGTGCGGGAACGAGTTCCGGACGTGAGGAAATCGGTGGCCATGTTCAGTCCTTCTCTCGCGTGAGGAACCGCTGAACCAGCGCGACGATCAGCACCAGCACGAAGAAGATCAGCGAGATCGTGGCGCCGTAACCCGTCTCCATCTCCCGGTAGCCCTTGCGCACCGCGTGGTAGACGAGGGTTGACGTCGAGTTCACCGGCCCGCCCTGCGTCATGACGTCGATCTGCACGAACAGGCCGAGCGCGGCGATCGTGATGGTCACCAGCACGAACACCATGGTCGAGCGCAGGCCCGGCCAGGTGACGTTGGTGAACTGCTGCCACGGCGTCGCACCGTCCATCCGGGCGGCCTCGTAGAGCTCCTCGGGGATGGTCTGCAGGCCGGACAGCCAGATGAGCATGTGGAAGCCCACGGCCTGCCAGATCGACAGCACGATGATCGCGCCGAGCGCCGTGCTCGGGTTGTTCAGCCAGGCCGTGCCCTGCCACGCGCCGAACGTGATCGTGTCGATGAACGAGTTGACCAGGCCGTCCTCCTGGTACATGAACTTCCAGAGGATCGACACCACCACGATCGAGGTGACCACGGGGATGAAGTAGATGACCCGGAACATGGTGACGCCGCGGATCTTCCGGTTCACGAGCACCGCGAGCAGGAGGCCGAGGCCCGCCTGCACCGGCACGACGACCATTGCGAACACGAACGTGTTGATCGTCGAGCGCAGGAACGCGGGGTCGGCGGTGAAGGCGCGCACGAAGTTGTCGAGCCCGACGAACCGCGGCGGGTTCGGCGAGATGAGACGCGCGTTGGTGAAGGAGAGCCCGAACGCGAGCAGCACCGGGATCACCAGGAAGAGCAGGAGCAGGATGAGCGCGGGTGCAGCCATCGCGAGGCCGGTCCGGCGCTCGCGACGCAGTGCGACGCCGCGCGTCGACCGCCTCGTGCCTGCCTCCCGAGGTGCGTCCGGGACGGGCACGCCCGCTGCCGGAGACGTCGAGATGGGTGTTGTCATGATGAATCGACTCCGTCCGCGCGCGGGACGCCCCGGAGGTCGCCCCGCGCGCCTCAGGACGGTCGGCTAGAAGCCGTACCCGTCGTTGGACTCGATGTTCGCGTCGATCTCGGCGACGGCGGTGTCCAGCGCCTGCTGCACGTCCGCGCCGTTCATGATGTCCTTCGCAGCCTTCTCGAACGTCGAGGAGATCACCGGGTAGGCCGGTGTCTCCGGCCGTGGCACGGCGAACTGCTGCGACAGCTCGACGAACGGCCGCAGTGCGCCGTCCGGCCCGAAGTGCTCGGAGGCCGCAGTGGCGCCCTCGGTCGCCGGGATCACGACCTGCTTGTCGCTGAACGCGGTGATGTACTCGTCCTGGAAGCTGAACTCGAGGTAGGCCCGGGCACCCTCGGGTGAGTTGCACGACGACGAGATGCCCCACTGCCAGGAGGCGCCACCGATCTTGGGGCCGTTGCCGAAGTCCGGCGGGGGCAGGAACAGGACGTCGTCGCCTGCCGCCTCGAGCGCGTCGAGCGCGTTCCACATGCCCGTGTAGCTCAGGGCGACCTCGTCGTTGTTGAACTCCTCGTTGCCGATCGTCCCGGAGTTGCTGGCCCAGCCCTTGGTGAAGGCGTCCTGGAACCAGGTGAAGAACTCCACGGCCTCCGGCCCGTCGAGGGCACCCTCGGCCGTGCGCATCGTGTCGCGGTCGATCAGGTCGCCGCCCGCGCTCTGCAGCATGGGCGAGTAGGCGTACGGCCACCACTCACCGGTGTCCTCGGCGCCGATGTCGAGCGGCGTCTCGTACCCCGCCTCCTGGAGCGTGGCGAGCGCGGCGTCGAACTCGTCGATCGTCCACGGCTCGTCCACCGTCGGAATGCGGATGCCGTGCTCCTCGAGCACCGACTCGCGCGCGACGATGCCGAGAGCGGCGTCCCAGTAGCCCGCGCTGTAGATCTCGTCCTGGTACGTGCCCACCGCCGTGGGGAGCAGGGAGTCCGTGATCTGCTGCGGCAGACCGAGGGGCTGGATGTATCCGGCCCACGCCCAGTTGGGGACGATCGGGCCGTCCATGTCGAGCAGGCACGGCAGGTCGTCCGCGGCGGCCGCGGCGACGATCGCGTCGTTGTACGCGCCCTGCGGGAACGCCTCGGTGACGACCTCGTAGTCGTCCTGGGACGCGTTGAAGTCGGCGATGATCTGCTCGTAGACCTCCAGCTCCGCGGGGTTGCCCGCCGAGTGGGTCCACATCGTCAGCTGCGCACGCCCGTCCTCGGACGTGGTGCCGCCCTGGCCGGCCTGGCCACATGCGCTGAGGGCGAGGGCCCCCAGTGCGGACACGGATAGGATCTTCGCGAGGGATCCTCGGTTCATGAGGAATTCCTTTCCTGGTGACCGACGTCCACGTCGGTCACCGCTCTGCGACCGCCGAGGCGGTCATGGGGTTGTGTCAGGCTCGCCGCCGGCCGGAGTTGGCTGCTGCTGCCGGCGGCGAGGTCACGGAGTCCCGACGGATGATCGGGCACGGCATGAGGTAGGCGTGATCGGGCTCCGGGGGTTCCCGGGCACCGAGGGCGACCTCGGCCGCCCACCGCCCCATCTCGTAGTGGGGCAGGGCGATGGTGGTCAGGGGCGGGTCGAGCTCGCCCGCGACGAGTTGCTGGTCGTCGTAGCCGACGACGGAGAGGCCGGCCGGGATCTCCAGCCCGCGATGCCGGGCGGCGACGTACGCCCCCGCGGCCATACGGTCGTTGAAGCAGAAGACTGCCGTCGGCCGACGGTGCGGCGGCAGGTCGAGCAGACGTTCCGTCGCCGCGCGGCCGCTCGCGGCCGTGGTCTCCTCGCCACGGACGTGCCAGGCCGGATCCGGTGTGATGCCCGCCTCGGCGAGCACCTCCAGGTACGCCTGGTGGCGCAGTCCTGACGCGACGGGCGCGAGCGGCTCGTCGATGTCGACCCAGGCGATGCGCCTGTGCCCGGCGGCCAGAAGCTCTCGCACGGCGGCCTGGCCCCCGCCGACCTCGTCGGGCACGACGGCCGGGTGAGTCCCGTCCACCGGGCGGCAGTCGAGGAACACCGTCCGGTCGGGGAGTCCCTCCGGCGTCTCCACGACCCGGTGCCACATCGTGGCGAAGATCATCGCGTCGACCTGGTGGTCGACCAGCGCGCGGATCGCCTCCCGCTCCACGACCGGGTCGGCGTCCGTGTTCACGAGGACGAGGAGGTGCCCGTGCTCCCGCGCCGCGTCCTGCGCACCGGCGAGCATCCGGCCGGCGAACGGCGTCGTCGCGATCACGTCCGAGACGAGGCCGATGGTCCGCGTCCGCTGCGTCCGCAGTCCGCGGGCGATCGAGTTCGGCGTGTAGCCCACGGAGGCCGCCGCCGCGCGCACCCGCTCGCGGGTCTCCTCCGAGATCCGCGCCGTCCGGTTGTTCAGGACGAGGGAGACGGTGCTCGTCGACACGCCCGCCGCAGCGGCGACATCGGAGATCCGAACTCGGGCCATCTCGTCCTCCCCACAGCGACGTGGTCTGATAAATCGATTGAGCAAGACGATCATGGCCCCTTCGGGGCATGCGCGTCAAGCCGCCGTCGACGTCGGCGTTCCCGACCCGTGCCTGCGGCGTGGCATGAGGTTGTCGACACGAGCACGAGGTTGCCGCGCATCGCCCGAGAGGGACGGCCGGTGACCTCGTGGTTGCGTTGCTGACCTCGTGGTCGCCGGGTCGCCGCCCCGCGCCGCAGGGATCGCGTATCGGCCGACGCGCGCCTCGTGGCTCGCCTGGCCCGTCAAGATTGCCGAGTAGCCTCGGAAGATGCTCTTCCGGACAGCCTCCGCCAGCGCCGCGATACTGCTCGGGCTGGCGGCCGCGGGTGCGCTCGCCGGGCCAGGATGGGACCCCGTCCCCGTCACGGACCACATCAGGCCGGCCTCGGCGGACACGACGATCGGCGGGTCCGAACCGCCGGCGGACGCGGGAGATCTGGGCGGCCTCGACGACCTCCCGGAGCCCGGCCGCTTCGAGGTGCTGGAGACCGCCGTAGCGATCGAGCTGGACGACGGCGCGTCGGTCGGCGGGCTGCTGCGCGAGCCGGTGACCGGCGTCGTCCATGGCGACGAGACCGGCGACGGGAGCGTCGGGGCGGCGGAGTCCGACAGGGCTGGTGACGATGGCGTCGGCGAGTCGTCCGAGGCCGGCCCCGGCGCGCCGCCACCGGACGATGCGGGGAGCGACGCGGGCGCTCCCGGCGTCGTGTTCGTGCACGGGGCCGGCACCGGGAAGGCGAGCGACGCGTTCACCGAGGCCGCCACCGCACTGGCGAGCGCCGGCGTCGTCACGCTCGTGCCCGACAAGTACCTCGCCCACTACTCGACCCGCCACCGCGACTACGTCGAGATGGCCGGCGACTACCAGCACTCCGTGGAGTTCCTGCGGACGGTTCCCGGCGTCGACCCGGCTCGCGTGGGCCTGTACGCGGAGTCGGAGGGCTGCTGGGTGGCGCCGGTCATGATGACCCAGGACGCAGGCCTGGCGTTCCAGATCTGGGTGTCCGCCCCCGTGGTGCCGCCACGGCAGCAGGCGGCGTTCGCCATGGACAGCTACCTGCGCAACACGGACGTGCCCGAAGGCGTGTTCCGGGCGATCCCCCGGGCGGTCGGCATGCGGCTGCCGGGCGGCGGATTCGAGTACGCGGACTTCGACGTGAGCCCGTGGCTCGCCCGTCAGACGGCGCCGATCTTCATGGCGTACGGCGCGACGGACCCCTCGATGCCGATCGAGCAGGCCGTCCGGCAGGTCCTCGCCGACACGGCCGCCGGAGGCGGGGAGGCGCCGGTCACCGTGCGGTTCTACGGCGGCGCGAACCACGGGATCAACGTGTCGGACGATCCGCTGAACGGCGACATCGTGCCCCACGGCGAGGATCTGCACCTCCATCCCGGCTACGCGCGTGACGTGGCCGCCTGGGTGCACGGTCTGCCGGCATCGGCGACGGCGAAGCCCCGGATCGCGGGTGCGCAGCCAGAGCAGCTGAATCTCGCGGGGCCCGTGCCGCAGCCGCAGTGGTACGCCGACGGCGGCGTCGTGCTGGGGATCCTGATCGGCTCCGCCGTGCTGATGCTGGGCGGCGGACTGACCCTGGTGGCGATGGCAGTACGCCGCACGCGGGTCGCCCGTCGTGTGGTCGGGGGGTTTCCGCGTGGTCGGGCAAGTGATCGACCGACCACACGGATAACCCCCGACCACGACACCCCGAGGCCGGCGCCCGGGCTGGCGGGGCCGCTCGCCGTGATGGCCGGGGTGGCCGTCGCGACCGCCGTCGGGCTCGTGGCGTACCTGGTCGCGGTGGCGCGGCTGGCACAGGACTACGACCAGAACCCGGTGATGGTCCAGGGTGGCTGGATCGGGGTGCGGACACTCGGCATCGTCGCGGTGGTCGCGGCGGCGATCCTGCTGCTGCGCTGCCAGGCGGTGAGGTGGCGCGTCGCCTCCGGCGGCGTGTCCGACGGAGGGCACCCGGTCGGCACCCGGATCGTGACGGTGGCGTTCTGGGCCGTCACCGGAGGGACGGTCGCGCTCGGCCTGGTCCTGGCCTACTGGGGTGTCTACCAGCTCGGCATCTGACCCGGACGCCGGGTCGCGTCCGCCGAACGCCCCGGCGATCGATGACGGAGCGGTTGTGAGGGAGGTGCGGAGATCCCACGCTGTGATGCGACTCGCCGCGCTTCGGAACGACACGCCCACGCTTGACCGGGTAGAAACGGTGGCGGACACCCATGCCGCCCTGTCCCGCAACCCTGGCCCGCGGCGTCACCTCAGGAGTAGTGAATGACGGATATCCACGCCCCAGAGCGTGAGGAGCACCGGAGCGCCGGAGCCGGCGTCGCCCCTCGGAACGTCCCGGACGCTGCCGCCTCCCCCTTCGCCGGCTACCGGCCGGGTGACTACGTGCGTGACGTCGTCGCCGCGCTCGTCCTCCTGCTGGCGCTCGCCCTGCCGTGGACCTCCGCGGACCGGGGTGCCGACCGGGTGGAGGTCGTGCTCGTCACGGCGGTCTCGCTCGCGTCCCTCGCGCTGCCGTACCTGGCGCGGTTCGGCGCGCTGCCCGCGTCGTGGACGGTCCAGACCACGCGCAAGTGGCGGGTCTGGGCGAACGTGCCCGCCGTCGCCGTCGCGCTGCTGGTCGTCGTCCTCGACCTGGCGAACGGGTCGGGTGTGGGAACGGGCCTCGGCCTCGGCCTCGCCGGCGCGCTGCTGGCGGCCACGCCGCGCGACAGCGAGCTCGGGCCGCCCGAGCTCGACGGCCGCGTCCACGACCGGTGGCGCGCCGTGTTCGCCGTGGCCGGCGGGCTCGTCGCCCTCGGCGCCCTGTTCTCGTTCGTCCAGACCTACGTCGCCGATCGCGAGCTCGGCCCCATGCTGCGCGCGCCCCTCGGGTTCGCCCTGGTCGCGGGACTTCTCCTGCTCCTGGTGGTCGCGACGTGGCGTCGTGACCGCGCCGCGCGGCTCGTCCTGCTCGCCCTCGGCGTCGTGCTCATCGTCCTTGCGGTGTTCACCTCCGGTGGCGCCCTGCACGGTGTGGAGTCCACCCACGATCAGCGGTTCGGACTCGTGCTCTTCCCGGCCCTCGCCGCCCTGGCCGGCGCCCCGGCCGTGCGACGGTCGCCGGTCTGGGAGGCGCGTGGCGCGTCGTCCGTGCCCGGCGCCGTCGACGTGTGGGTCCGCGCGGCGATCCGCGCCTTCCAGGTGCTCCTGCTCGTGGCGCTGTGCAGCGGCGTCGGCGGCCTCGTCACCCTGGTCGCCGACGGGTTCGACCTGGCCCCCCTGCTCCGCCTCATCCTCAGCTTCGTGATCGCGGGCATCGCCTGGTTCGGGCAGCGCTCGCTGCGGCGCGACACCTCGGCCGGGCACGTGCCGGCCGTCGGCGCCGCCTGCGTCACCGGTGTGCTGGGCCTCGTGGTGGTCGTCGCGACGTCCGGCGCCGGGGACGGCGTGCGGATCGTGGACCTCGTCATGGCGCTGGGGCTCCCGGGCATCGCCGCGTCCTCGCTCATGGTCCCGAAGGCCGTGCGCGAACACTTCCAGACCTCCGGGATCGCCGGTGACGGCGCCGTCGACCACAGCCCCGCCTGGATCTGGGCACCGGCAGCCGAGGCGCGCCCGGCGACACTGCCGGACAAGCCCGCCCGGGAGCGCGAGCAGATCCCCACGGGCGGCACGCAGCGGGCCGCGAACGCGCAGGGTGGTGCGGCGACCGGTGGTCCGGCCACCGACCAGGCCACGTGGTCCGGGGCGGTGCCCGTGTCCGGCGCCCAGCCCGTGACGAACGCCGACTCGGCCGCGGGCGACGACCGGTCCACGCGGGACGTCACCGCGATGCTGCGCCCGGTGCCCGAGGGCTCCGGCTCGAGGACGAGGCCCGGCACGGCCGCGGTGGCCGCTGCCGCCGCGGCGTCGGCCGCCGCCACCGGGTCCTCGCCCGCCGTCACGCCGTCGGACACCGGCAGCACGCCGGCGACGCCGGACCGGCCGCGCAAGCGGGTCTCCTCGTCCGGTGCCGTCCGCACGTACGCGGGTCAGGAACATCGCGCCGCCTCGGGGGAGCAGCCGTCCGTGTCGCAGGCGGCGCAGGAGCCGACGGCGCGCGAGATGCGCGGGCTGCCGGGACAGGACGCCGCGCGCGAGACCGCCGTCATGCAGCCGGTGGGGACCGGCTCGCAGCCCACGACCGTGGGCCACACCCCGCGCTCCGTCCAGCCGCAGCCGCGCGGCTGGACGCCCGAGGCCGCCCTCGACCCGGGCACGCCGCTGGCCGACCTCGCCGTCATCGTGCAGGAGGCTCCGCACCTGCGGCCGCACGTCGCACGGAACCCCGCCACCTACCCGGCGCTGCTCGACTGGCTGGGCGCGCTCGGCGACCCGGACGTGGACGCCGCGCTCCGCTCCCGCCGATAAATGTGAGAATGCTGCCTGTGCGCCCCATCACCCAGTCGAACAAGCTCCGCGACGTCCGCTACGACGTGCGCGGGCCCATCCTGGTCGAGGCCGAGCGGCTCGAGGCCGAGGGCCACAAGGTCCTGAAGCTGAACATCGGCAACCCGGCGCCCTTCGGGTTCGAGGCGCCGGACGCGGTGGTCGACGGGCTGCGGCAGCACCTGCGCGAGGCGGAGGGCTACTCCGACTCGCGCGGCATCCTTCCCGCGCGCGAGGCCGTGGCGGCCTACTACAGGGGCCGCGGGCTGGACATGACCCCCGTCGACGTGTTCATCGGCAGCGGCGTGTCCGAGATGATCTCGCTCGTGCTGCAGGCGCTCGTGGACGACGGCGACGAGGTGCTCATCCCCGCGCCCGACTACCCCCTGTGGACCGGCGCCGTGACGCTCACCGGCGGCACGCCCGTGCACTACGTGTGCGACGAGTCCGCCGGATGGTCGCCCGACCTGGCCGACATCGAGTCCAGGATCACGCCGCGCACCAAGGCGCTCGTGGTGATCAACCCGAACAATCCCACCGGCGCGGTCTACCCGGCCGACACGGTGCGGGCGCTGGCCGACATCGCGCGGCGGCACGGGCTCGTGCTCCTGAGCGACGAGATCTACGAGAAGATCCTGTTCGACGGCGTGAGCCACCACCACACCGCCACGTTCGCCGGCGACGACGTGCTGTGCCTGACCTTCTCGGGGCTGTCCAAGGCGTACCGCGTGGCCGGGTTCCGCACCGGCTGGGTCGCGGTCACCGGGCCGAGGCGGCTCGCCACCGACTTCCTCGAGGGCCTGACCCTGCTGGCGAACATGCGCATGTGCGCGAACGTCCCGGCGCAGTACGCGATCCCCGCGGCGCTGGGCGGCGACCCGGCCGTCGTCGACGAGCTCCTGCTCCCCGGCGGACGGCTGCTCGAACAGCGCGACACGGCCGTCCGCCTGCTCAACGCGATCCCCGGGGTGCATACCGTCGCCCCGCAGGGCGCGCTCTACTGCTTCCCGCGCCTGGACCCCGAGGTCTACGCCGTGGACGACGACGAGAAGCTGGTGCTGGAGCTGCTCCGGGAGAAGCACATCCTGGTGACCCACGGGACCGGCTTCAACTGGCCCACCCCGGACCACTTCCGTCTCGTCATGCTCCCCGCCGTGGACGTCCTGGAGGACGCGATCGGCCGCATCGCGGACTTCCTGGAGAAGAAGCGGGTCTGAGATCGGTCCGATGTCGGGTGGTCGGTCGGATGTCGGATGATCGGTCCCCCGAGCGGCCGATCATCCGACATCCCGCCGACCACCCGACGAATTGCCGACCGGCCGTCCGTGACCAACCCCGCACCACATGGTGGACAGGTGTGGTGCGGGCAACACGCGGAGGTACAGTGACAGCGTGCACCCGGCGAAGAGCCTCCTCCTTCGGTGCCGCGGCGAGGCCCCATAGAGAGGCCGGTTTCCTCGCCGCGGTGGCTTCGTGATGCCGGCCGCGGCCCGTGACCCGGGCCGTCGCTGAGAGAAGGTCACTTCTACCCGGAGGACGCGCAAGTCATGAACACCAGCACGGAGAGCACGACCGCCCCTGTCACGACCCACGGTGACCCCGTGTACGGCACCGCCGGCGGACTCGTCGAGGACAACCCGCAGCAGCCGTCGGGCATGCGGGTGAGCAAGTACCGGCCGTTCCACGAGCAGTTCGCCGTCGAACTGCCCGACCGGACCTGGCCCACCAAGCGCATCGAGCAGGCGCCGCGCTGGTGCGCGGTCGACCTGAGGGACGGCAACCAGGCCCTCATCGAGCCGATGGACGCCGAGCGGAAGCTGCGGATGTTCGATCTGCTCGTGAAGATGGGCTACAAGGAGATCGAGGTCGGTTTCCCGTCGGCGAGCCAGACCGACTACGACTTCGTCCGCCGCCTCATCGAGGAGGACAGGATCCCGGACGACGTCGTCATCCAGGTCCTGACGCAGTCGCGGGCCCACCTGATCGAGCGCACCTACGACTCGATCCGCGGCGCCAAGCAGGCGATCGTCCACCTGTACAACTCGACGTCGGTGCTGCAGCGCGACGTGGTGTTCCGCACCGACCAGGACGGCATCGTCGACATCGCGCTCGACGGCGCGAAGCTGTGCCGCAAGCTCGAGGAGACCCTGCCCGGGACCCGGATCTACTACGAGTACTCGCCGGAGTCGTACACGGGCACCGAGCTGGAGTTCGCGGTCCGCGTCTGCAACGAGGTGCTCGAGGTCTTCGAGCCCACCCCGGAGCGCAAGGTCATCATCAACCTGCCCGCCACGGTCGAGATGGCCACGCCCAACGTGTACGCCGACTCGATCGAGTGGATGTGCCTGCACCTGAACCACCGTGAGAACGTCATCGTGTCGCTGCACCCGCACAACGACCGGGGCACGGCGGTGGCCGCGGCCGAGCTCGGCTACCTGGCGGGCGCCGACCGCATCGAGGGCTGCCTGTTCGGCAACGGCGAGCGCACCGGCAACGTCGACCTGGTCACGCTCGGCATGAACCTGTTCGTGCAGGGCATCGACCCGCAGATCGACTTCTCCGACATCGACGCGATCCGCCGCACCGTCGAGCACTGCAACCAGCTCCCCGTCCCCGAGCGCATGCCCTACGTGGGCGACCTGGTGTTCACCGCGTTCTCCGGGTCCCACCAGGACGCGATCAAGAAGGGCTTCGAGCACATGGCCGGCCAGGCGGAGGCCGCCGGCGTGAGCGTGGACGACCTGCCGTGGGGGGTGCCGTACCTGCCGATCGACCCGCGTGACGTGGGCCGTTCCTACGAGGCCGTCATCCGCGTGAACAGCCAGTCCGGCAAGGGCGGGATCGCCTACCTGCTCAAGCACGACCACGGCCTGGACCTGCCGCGCCGCCTGCAGATCGAGTTCTCCGGCGCGGTGCAGCGGGTCACCGACGTCGGCGGACACGAGGTCAGCGGCGAGGACATCTGGCGCATCTTCACCGACGAGTACCTGCCGATCGAGGAGGGCTCCGCGGGCACCGTCGAGTCGGGCCTGCGGCCGTGGGGCCGGCTCACGCTGGAGCACACGCGCGTGACGGGCGCCGAGGGCGGGACCGCCACCATGGAGGTCGAGGTCGTCGACCGGGGCGAGTCGCACACGCTGACCGGGTCCGGCAACGGCCCGATCGACGCGTTCGTCGACGCCATCTCCCACGTGGGCGTGAAGGTCAGTGTGCTCGACTACACCGAGCACGCGCTGTCCGAGGGCGGCGACGCGACCGCGGCCGCCTACGTCGAGTGCCAGGTGGGCGACGACGTGCTGTGGGGCGTGGGCATCGACCCGTCCATCACCACGGCGTCCCTGAAGGCGATCGTCTCGGCGGTCAACCGGGCGGAGCGCACGGGCGACTGAGGTATTCCTCCGGAAGGCGGGGACGGCGCGCCGTCCCCGCCTTCTGCCGTCCAGGTCGCCGGCCGTGTGGTCGCTCTCCTGCCGTGAGGTCGGTCCGTTGTCGCGTGATCGGCTCCCCGGGGGACCGAACACTCGACAACGGGCCGCCCTCACGCCGTCGGCCCTGGACGTCATGGGGTGTCAGGGGTGTCAGGGGTGTCAGGGTGCCGGGTCAGGCGGGAGGGCGAGGACGTTCAGGAACGCCGCGGCCGCCGGCGTGCGGCCCGAGCTGCTCCAGCTGGCGTGCTCCTGGTGTCCTGCGCCGGAGATCCATGGTGGAAGTCCGTTGCGGTTCGTCGCGAACCGCAATCGTGTGTCGGTCGGCGTCGGCGAACCGCAGTCTGCGTGCGTCGACCGTCTTCGAACCGCAGCCTGCGTCTGCTGACCGCCGTCGAACCGCAGGGACACGCCGAGAACACCGGGAATTGTCGGCGTGTCGCTGCGGCTCGGCGACGGAATCCGTCTGCGAGCTGCGATTCGGCCGACACCGGCGGACTCAGGGTGCGGTTCGGCGGACACCAGCGGACTCAGACTGCGGTTCGACAGCCCGGCATGAGGTTGCGGTTCGCGACGAACCGCAACGGACTTCCACCATGAACCTCAGGCGCAGGACCCTAGCGAGCCTCCGCCGTGACCGGGGTGCGGTTCAGGTCGATCACGCGGTCCATGCCGGCCAGGGTCCGCTCCTGGTGCGAGACCACCAGCAGGGTGCAGGACAGGGAGGCGAGCAGCTCGTGCACGCGGTGGGCGCTGTCGGCGTCGAGGTCGGCGGTCGGCTCGTTCACGACCAGCACCCGGGGGCGTCGCAGCGCGGCGCGGGCCAGCCGGAGCCGGGAGTGCTGCCCGCCCGAGAGCCGGAGACCTCCCTCGCCCACGCCGTCGTCGGGCCCGACGACGCCCCGTAGCCCGAGGGCCTCGAGCACGCGGTGCAGCTCGGCCTCGCTCGCCCCGGTGCCGCGCAGCAGGTTCTCCGCGACGGTCCCGGAGAACAGCCGCCCGTCCTGTTCGACGACGCCGACGGCGCCGCGCAGTTCGGCGTCCGCCAGCTCGGTCAGCCCGACCTCGGCCCGCCCAGGCGCGCCAGGGGATCCGTCCACCGCGCCGGTGCCGCCACCCCCGGTCAGCGCGACGACGCCGTCGTCGGGGTCCCACAGGCGGCCGGCCAGCGCCACGAGCGTGGACTTCCCGGCTCCGGACGGCCCTCGCACGCCGACACGCTCACCGGGTGCGACGTCCAGGCAGAACCGGTCGAGCACCACCGTTCCCCCGTACCCGAACGTCACGTCCCGGAACGACAGCGCGAGCGGTCCGTCGGACAGAGGCCGCGGCCGTTCGGCGGGGACGACGACGGCGGGCCGGGTGAGCTCGTCGCGCACGCGGGCCGCACTGGCCTCGATCGGGCGCAGCTGCGTGAGCGTGGTGGCGGCGTCGGCGGCCGCGGCGATGGTCGCGAGCGCCATCGTGACCAGCCCGGCGAGATGCTCGGGGGCCACGCCGCCGAACGCGGCGACGGTGAGGACCGCCACCACCGCGACGGTCACCCCGGTCTCGCGGAGCGCGGCCAGGACGCGCTGGGTGGTCTCGATGCGTCCGGCGGTGCGGGCGGCGTCGGCTCCTCGCGCGGCGACGTCGGCGCCGACGCGGGCGGCCAGGCCGTAGCCGAGCACCTCACGCAGGCCGCCCAGGACGTCCACCACGTGCGAGGACAGCGCGCCGGTCTGCTCGGTGGCGAGCACGCCCAGGTCGTGGAGCCGGCGTCGGCCGATGACCGCCGTGCCGCCCACGCCGGCGAGGCAGACGAGCGCCACCACGGCGAGCGGCGGGTACGCGACGGTCAGGAGCGTGAGGCCCGTCAGGCAGACGACGGCCGCCGCGAAGAGCTGCGCGACGGTGTGGGCGTAGAAGAACTCGAGCTTCTCGGTGTCGGTGAGCGCGGTGGCGGCGGCGTCGCCGGTGTTCTCGCGGCGGCGGGACGGCAGGGCGACGGCGTACCGGTCGAACAAGGCGATGCGCAGGCGCGCGAGCACCCGGTACGCGACCGAGTGCGACAGGTCCATCTCGGACCAGGTGAGCAGGGCGCGGGTCAGGACGAGTCCGGCCATGGCGGCCCAGAACCAGGGGGCGGGCACCTCGCCGAGCACGACGGCACGGCCCAGCGCGAAGGCGGGCAGCACGGTGAGCGTGCTCAGCGCGAGCAGGCTGACCGTGACGACGGCCGTGGTGAGCGCGATGGCGCGGTACTCGTGGCGCAGCTCGGCCTGCAGTTCGAGGACGCGGCGGACGCCGTCGAGCGACTCGGGCCGGTGCGCGACCACGACCACGACGCGAGCCTGACCACGACGTTCCCCGAGGTGACCGCCGTCAAGGAGGACCGTCTCGTGGCCGTCCCGTCGTCGGGACTCTTCCCGGGCTCCGTCGGCAACGTCAGCGCGGTCGAGAAGGTCGCCCAGGCGCTTTACCCCGAGGCGTTCTGACGTCAAGAATCACCCGGTGCGGCTCCTGGAGTCTGGCACACTGCCACCTGTGAAGCACGGAACACGGGTTGCGTTGTTCCTGGTCGGGGCGCTCGTCTATACCATCGCGGTCGAAGCGCGCGAGGCGCTCGCCGGGTGGTTCGACGGCGTTCTGTGGGCAGTTGCCGCAATTCTGCTGGTCCTGGCGGTGCGGCACCCCGCCCACGACGTCGCCGACCCCAAGGGCTTCGTGGTGCGCGTCCTCGACACCGGCGGCTCGTCGCGCGACCGGGTGCGCACGATCCTCGGGCTCGAGCCCCTCGGCGCAGCCGCACGGCAGCGCCCGCCCGGCGCACCCCGCCCGGGCGCGGGGCCCGAGGCCGAGGGTTGGGTCGTCGCGCACGGCCTGACCAGCGTCCGGGCAGAGCAGGCGGTGGCGCACCTCGCGGTGCGGGGGATCCGCGCCGTGCGGGACGTGGACTCGCGCGCCGTCCTGCACCGGCTGCTGCTGCACGCCGCTCCCGTGCTCAGCGCGCCCGTGGTGCTCACGGCGGTCGGCGGGCTCGACCTGCTGCCCTTCGTGGGCCCGCTCAGCGCCGTGGCCGGGTGGGCGGTGCTCGTCTTCCTCGCCTACCTGGCGATCGACGTGCTGGTGCCGCGGCCGGGCGCGGCGGATCCCGCGTTCTCCGTCGACGGGCCGTTCACCGTACGGCTCGTGGGCGTGGACGCGACACTCGATCACGACGCGGTGGAGCTCATCAGCGCGCTGTGCCGGGTGACGGCCCTCGGGATGGACGACGCCCGTGACCTGTTCCGCACGATCCCGGCGACGGTCGCGGAGCGGGTCACCGCCGCCGAGGCCGACCGCTACCGCACCGCGCTGGAACGGGCAGGTGCGACCGTGGAGGTCGTGGGCAGGTAGTTTCGGGCCATGCGCGACCAGACCATCCTCCAGCCCGGCACCGACGTCCCGCCGGAGGTGCACTACCTGGCCACCGAGCAGGACACAGCCTTCTGGGGCCGCTTGCCGTGCGCCGCCGACGAGCCGGTCCTCACCGTCGACCCGGGGGACGACGTCGTGGTCGACACCCTGTCCCACGAGGGACTCCTGGAGGACCAGGGATCGGACCCGCTCACGTACTTCGGCGAGCGGGGCGTGTCCGAACGGGCGGTGCTGGCCGACGCCGTCGACCTGGCGCGAGCCGCCCGCGCGGGCCGGCGTGCGAGCCGGCTCGGCGTCCGCGCGCCCGGCCTGCCCGACTCGCCCGGAGCCCACGGCGGGCACGTGGTCACGGGGCCGATCGCGGTGCGGGGCGCCCGGCCGGGGGACCTGCTCGCGATCCGCGTGCTGGAGGCGACACCGCGCGTCCCCTACGGCGTGATCTCCAACCGCCACGGCCGCGGGGCGCTGCCCGGGGAGTACCCCGCCGCCGGCGCCGACGTGGTGAGCGTGTTCGCCCAGGTGGACGACGACGACCGGGGGCGACTCCCGCTGTCGGGCGGGCCGGCGCCGAGCGGGCCGACGTCGGACAGCGTCGCGCCGTCGGGCACGAACGCTGGGGGCGGCACGCCGACGGTCGGGTTCGACCTCGCGCCCTTCTGCGGGATCATGGGCGTCGCCGCCGCGGGCGGCGAACGGCCACACTCCGTGCCGCCGGGGAGCTTCGGCGGCAACATCGACATCAACCTCCTCGGCGCGGGCACCACGCTCTACCTGCCCGTGCAGGCCGACGGCGCGCTCGCGTACGTCGGCGACCCGCACTTCGCGCAGGGCGACGGCGAGGTGGCGCTCACCGCGTTCGAGGCGTCGCTGCGGATGCGGCTGCGCCTGGACCTCATCCCGGCCGGCGACGCGACCGCGATGTTCGGGAAACTCGCCGGACCGCTGGGGGAGACGAGCGAGTTCCTCGTCCCCACAGGCCTGGACCGCGACCTCGACGTGGCCGTGCAGAACTGCGTCCGCGCGGCGATCGCCCTGCTGCAGGCCCGGTACGGGATGGACGCCGGGCACGCGTACGCCTACCTGTCGGCGGCGACGGACTTCAACATCTCCCAGGTCGTGGACGTGGTCAAGGGCGTGCACGCTCGAATCCGGAAGTCGGACTTCGCGGGCTGAGGACGCGGCCTGCCCGGGGTCGTGACGGGTTGACGCGATCATTGCGTCACCAGCGATCGGTACGTGTGTGAGTGATCGGCAGTTCAACGTGCCGATCACTCACGGAACTGCCGACCGGCCCGCTCCGAGGGCTGGCACGATGGCCCGCATGGATACCTCTGTGTGGCGGGTGCTCGGGGACGACGGCGGAGCGCTGGTGGCGCCGACGGCGTCCGGCGTGCTGGACGGCGAGACCGTTGCCGTCAAGGATCTCTTCGCGGTGGCCGGGCAGCGGGTCGGGGCCGGGAACCCCGCCTGGCTCGCGGAGGCGCCCGTCGAGACGGCGCACGCTCCCGCCGTCGCGCGGCTCCTGGAGGCGGGCGCGTCGGTCGCCGGGATCGCGCGGACCGAGGAGTTCGCCTGGTCGCTGACCGGCGCGAACGCGCACTACGGCACACCACCGAACCCCGCCGCGCCGGGCCGGATCAGCGGCGGCTCGACGTCGGGACCGGCGACGGCGGTCGCGGGCGGCGAGGTGAGCATCGGGCTGGGCACCGACACGTCCGGGTCGATCCGCGTCCCCGCTGCCTACCAGGGGCTGTGGGGCTTCCGGCCCACTCACGGGGCGATCAGCGGCGAGGGTGTGCTCCCGCTGGCGCCGTCGTTCGACACGGTCGGCTGGCTGTCCCGGGATCCCGGGCTGCTCGCCCGCGTGGGGGACGTGCTGCTGCCGCTCGGCGGAACCGCGGCGCCGGACAGGGAGGCCCGGCCGGCGTCGTCGACCGCCGCGCACACGGCCACCGCGGACATGCCGCTCCCGCCGGACGGGGCCGCAGCCGTCCGCGGGCCCGCACGCGGCGGCCCGGCGCTCGCGGGGCCGGCGGGGCAGCCAGGCTCGGGGATGTTCGCCGAGCCGGGAGCGCTCGCGGGCCGGCTGATGCCGGTTGAGGCTCTCCTCGGCCTGGCCGCACCGGATGTCCGCGCAGCCGTCGACGGCTGGCTCGCCGCGCTGGAGAGGCGCGAGGCCTCGGGTGATGGAGCGCCTCCCGGTGGGAGTGCCGGTACGGAGGGGCGCACTGCCCCGGGTGAGCACACTGCCCCTGGCGGGCGGCGTGCCTTCTCGGCTGGGTTTACCATCTCGGCAGCCGGAACGCTCGGCCGGGGTGCCCAGGACGCCCCACCGTTCACCGGGCTCCCGGAGGAGTGGGTCGACGCGGTCCGGGTGGTGCAGGCCGCCGAGGCCTGGGCCGAACACGGCGAATGGATAGCCGGGCACCTGGACGGTCTCGGGTCCGCGGTGCGGGGCCGGTTCGAGTTCGCCCGGTCGATCACCGCGGATCAGGCCGCTGAGGCACGGGGAGTCGCCGCCGAGGCGCGCTCCACCATCCGCGGGCTGTTCGGTGGCGACCTGCTGGTGCTGCCTGCCGCGTCCTCGGTGGCGCTGCCCGCGGGCGACCCTGGGGCGGCCGAGGCGGTCCGGGCGGCGACAGTGGCGCTGTGTGCCACGGTGGTGCTCGGTGGTCTGCCGGCGCTGACGGTTCCGCTGCGCACTGCCGACGGACTCCCGACGGCTGCCTGCCTCGTCGGCCCTCCCGGCTCCGATCGTGCTCTCCTGGCCCTGGCGACGGAGCTGGTCCCCTGACCCGGTCCTCCTGGCTCAGCCCTGCTGACCCAGCCCTGCTAGCCCACCCCCGCGAGCTCCCGACGGTCGCCGAGAGGTCGCGCGGATAGGTGTGGTCGGTCGTTCTGCGTGTGGTCGGTCAATCACTTGACCGACCACACGCCAATCCCCCGACCACACGCACGAGGTCACATCTACCCGCGCTGTTCCAGACGCCGGAGTCCACGAAGTGGACACGGTTGTTCTCGACCGCCGGCAGCGTCTTCCACAGCGGCGAGGACTCGACCTTCTCGCGCTCGCCGTCGGCGGTGTCGTCGACGTAGACGAACAGGGTGTGGGCGGAGTCGAGCAGGTCGAGGTTCTCCTCACCGACATCGATGCTGAAGTCGTCGGGGTCGGTCTGTCCTTCGGGCTGGGCGACGCCGAGGGCGCGGTAGGCGATGCTCTCGGAGGTGCCGATCCGGATCGAGTAGCTCCCGTCCTCGCTGAGGCGCAGCGTCGAGACCGGCTGTTCGGTGAGGCCTGCCGCCTCGACACGTGCCTTCAGCGATCTCCTGGGCTGGCGGGTGCCTCGGTCGCATGCCCGGGGTGGTCGGCGCTCCGGACGCGATCTTTTACCTTGGCGAAACATGTGTGTCGCAGAAGCGATGCGGTGAAACAGTAGGTTCAGCACCATGGATCTGGCCAGCTTCAACGCTCTGCCCGAGGCCGAGGCGGTCGCCGTCGTGCGGCCGTGCGCGGACATCCCGGCATGGGTGGACGACGTCGTCTCCGGCCGCCCCTACCCGACGCGTGACGCCCTGCTGCGCCGCGCGACGCGGTCCGCCGCGCACTGGGGCGAGGCCGACCTCGAGGCCGCGCTCGCGCACCATCCGCGGATCGGCGAGCGCGCCGGGGGCAACACGCGCGAGGCGGCCATGTCGCGGAAGGAGCAGGGGACGTCGTCGTCGGCGGGCAGCGCGACGGCGGCCGCGATCGCCAACGGCAACGCCGTGTACGAGAAGAGGTTCGGGCGCATCTTCCTCATCCGTGCCGCCGGCCGGACGGGACCCGAGATCCTGGAGAACCTCACCGCCAGGCTGCGGAACGACGAGCCCACGGAGACGCTGGTGGCGATCAACGAGCTGCGCCAGATCGCCCTGCTGCGCCTCGAAGGCCTGATCGACGAGGAGACCCCCGCATGACCACCGCCTCCACCCACGTGCTCGACGCCGCCCGCGGCCTCCCGGCAGCCGGCCTCGCCGCGAGGCTGACAGGACCGCTGCCGGACCCCGCCGGGGACGCGGGCGCGGAGCCACGCTACGCGATCACGGACGACGACGGCCGCATCGCCTGGGGCGACCTGCCCGGCCCCGGCACCTACACGCTGGAACTCACGACCGGCGACTGGTTCGCGGCGCAGGACCGCGAGACGTTCTACCCCCGCGTCGTGCTGGAGGTGGCGCTCGGCGCCGCACACACGCACGTCGCGCTGCTGCTGAGCCCGTTCGCCTACACGACCTACCGGGGGAGCTGACGAATGCCGATCGTCCTGGGCGCCAACCAGTACGGCAAGGCCGAGGTGCGGCTGGTCCGCGTGGACCGCGACACCCCGCGCCACCGCCTCACCGATCTGAGCGTCACCTCCCAGCTCCGCGGCGACTTCGCCGCGACGCACCTCACCGGCGACAACAGCGGTGTCATCGCGACGGACACCCAGAAGAACACCGTGTACGCGTTCGCGCGCGACGGCGTCGGCTCGCCGGAGGCCTTCCTCGCGCGGCTCGCGCGCCACTTCCTCGCGCAACCCCAGGTGACGGGCGGACGCTGGGCCGCGGAGCAGTACACCTGGGAACGGATCGGGGCCGACGCCGCCGGGCCGGGTCCGGGCGCCGAGGCCGGGCCGGAACGTGGAGGGGCGGCCGTGCGCGATGCCGCGGCCGTGCCACGGCCCGGCGGCGCGGCCGGGCACGACCACGCGTTCGTCCGCTCCGGCGGGGAGAAGCGGACCGCGCTCGTGCACGCAGACACCCCCGCCGACGGCGGGCCGAGCCTGACCGTCCTGGCCGGCCTGCGGGACGCGACGCTGCTCAAGTCCACCGGCTCGGAGTTCCACGGCTTCCCCCGCGACCGCTACACCACGCTGCCCGAGGTCACCGACCGGATCCTCGCCACCGACGTCACCGCCTGGTGGCGCTACACGGACGACTTCGCGGCCGGCACGCTCGACGCCGGGGACGCGGGCGCCGTCTTCGACGCGCGGTACGACGCCGTCCGCTCGATCCTGCTGCAGACCTTCGCCGACCTGCACTCCCTCGCGCTCCAGCAGACCGTGTTCGCGATGGGGCGGGCCGTGCTGGAGGAGTTCGACGACATCGCCGAGATCCGGCTGAGCTGCCCCAACAACCACCACTTCCTCGTGGACCTGGAGCCGTTCGGCCTGGACAACCCCGGCGAGGTGTTCTTCGCCGCCGACCGCCCGTACGGGCTCATCGAGGCTGCGGTGACCCGGTCCGGCGACGGCGCCCAGGCCGGCCCTCGCCCGGAGCATCCGGTGTGGGCGACGATCGGGGGCTTCGTATGAACATGCTGATCGGGTCCGAGCGGATGCTGGTCGAGGGCGAGCTGCGTCCCGGGGTTCTGCGGATCGAGGCCGGGCGGATCGCCCAGGTGTGGTGGGGCACCTCCGACCCGGACCGGATCGCGGGCGACGGCAGTGACGACGAGGTGCTCGGCGGGCCGGTGGCGGGCATCCCGGCACGCCCGTCGGTCCTGGCGGCAGGCGACGCCGTCGTCCTGCCCGGCGTGGTCGACACGCACGTGCACGTCAACGAGCCCGGCCGCACCGAGTGGGAAGGATTCCTGTCGGCATCCCGGGCCGCGGCCCTCGGCGGTGTCACCACCGTGATCGACATGCCGCTGAACTCGATCCCGTCCACCACCACCGTCGAGGCGCTGGAGATCAAGCGGCGGGCCGCCCGCGCCGCCGGCGAAAAGGCCGCGTCCCGGGCGGGTCGCGGAGTGAGCCCGGGCCGCGGGTCCGGTTTCGGCGGTGGCCTGGCCTGCGACGTCGGCTTCTGGGGCGGGGCCGTCCCCGGCAATGTCGACGACCTGGAGCCGCTCTGGGACGCGGGGGTGTTCGGGTTCAAGTGCTTCCTCGCGGACTCCGGCGTGCCCGAGTTCCCGCCGCTCGGCCCGGACGACCTGCTGGCCGCGATGGACCGCCTGACCCGGTTCGGCGGGCTGATGATCGTGCACGCGGAGGACCCCGGCGTGCTCGCGGCCGCCCCCGCGCGGCCGGGCCCCGCGTACGCGGACTTCCTCCTGTCCCGCCCGGACGAGGCGGAGACGACGGCGGTCGCCCGGCTGCTCGACGTCGTTCGCGAGACCGGGACGCGCACCCACGTGCTGCACGTGTCCTCGGCGCGGGTGCTCGACCTGCTCGCCGAGGCCAAGGCGGAGGGCCTGCCGGTCACGGCCGAGACCTGCCACCACTACCTGACGATCGCCGCCGAGGACGTACCCGCCGGCGACCCGGCCTACAAGTGCTGCCCGCCCATCCGGGACCGGGGCAACCAGGACGCCCTCTGGGACGGGCTCCGCGACGGCATCCTCGACTGCGTGGTCAGCGACCACTCGCCCGCGACCGCCGCCGAGAAGTACGGCGCCGAGCGGCCCGGCGGCGTCGACCTCCAGCGGGCCTGGGGCGGCATCAGCGGCCTCCAGACCGGGTTCCTCGCCCTCGCGGACGCGGCCCGGCGTCGCGGCGTACCCCTGGCCGACGTCTCCCGCTGGACCTCGCGGAAGACCGCGGAACTCGTGGGCCTCGACCGCGCGGACCACCCCAAGGGCGTGCTCGCGGAAGGGGCGGCGGCCGACCTGATCGTGTACCGCCCCGACGTGGAGCGCACCATCGACGTGGCCGACCTGGCCCACCGCAACCCGATCAGCGCCTACGACGGCATGACGATCACCGGGGAGATCGCCGCGACGATCGTCGGCGGCAACGTCGTGACCGGCGCGGCGTCGGGCGCGATGTCCGACGTGGCGTTCGGCACCGCGGTGAACGGGGAAGACGCCGGAGAGTCCGGGGTGGATGAGACGTCGCGCCGGAACGGCGGGACCCGGCAACCGGTGGAGGACCTCGAGCACGTGCGCGGCGGCGGCCGCCTGCTCGTCCGTCCCGGCAGCGCCGCCGCCGAGGAGGAGGAGACCGTATGACATCCCAGATCAACCCGCCGCCGCGCCTGCTCATGGGCCCCGGCCCCGTCGACGCCGACCCGCGCGTGCTGCGCGCCATGGCGGCGCCCCTCGTGGGCCAGTTCGACCCGTTCATGACCGACACCATGACCGAGACCATGGGGCTCTGGCGCGAGGTCTGGCGCACCGCCAACGAGCAGACCTTCCTCGTGGACGGCACGTCGCGGGCGGGCGTCGAGGCGGCGCTGGTGTCGCTGCTGGAGCCCGGGGACGACGTCGTCGTACCGTCGTTCGGGCGGTTCGGGCACCTGCTCGCGGAGATCTCCGCGCGGGCGGGAGCCCGTGTGCACACGGTCGAGGGGGAGTGGGGGAGCGTCGTCGACCCGGATCGCGTCGCCGACGTCGCACGGCGGGTGCGGCCGCGGGTGATCGCCGTCGTGCACGGGGACACGTCCACGACGATGGCGCAGCCGCTCGACGCCCTCGGCGAGATCGCCCGCGATGCCGGCGCCCTGCTGTACGCCGACGCGACCGCGACCCTCGGCGGCAACGCCTTCGAGACCGACGCCTGGGGGATCGACGCCGCCACGGCGGGACTGCAGAAGTGCCTGGGCGGGCCGTCGGGCAGCGCGCCGATCACGCTGTCGGAGCGCGCCGCCGCGCACATCCGCTCGCGCCGGCACGTCGAGGCGGGCATCCGCGCCGACGACGACGTCGAGGCGCCGGGCGCACGCATCCTGTCGAACTACCTCGACCTCGCGCAGATCATGGAGTACTGGGGGCCGCGGCGCCTCAACCATCACACCGAGGCCACGTCGATGCTGTACGCCGCGCGCGAGTGCGCACGGCTGATCGGCGCCGAGGGAGTCGACGCGCGGGTCGCCCGGCACGCCCGGCACGGCGCCGCGATGGTCGCCGGGGTGCGCGGGCTGGGACTGGACACGTTCGGCGACGACCGGTTCCGGATGAACAACGTGGTCGCCGTGCGCATCCCGCAGCGGCTGCGTGCCGAGCCCGGAGCGGGCGACGCCGTCCGTGCGGCGCTCCTGGAGGACTTCGGCATCGAGATCGGCACCTCGTTCGGGCCGCTGCACGGGCAGGTCTGGCGGATCGGCGTGATGGGGACCGGCGCACGACGCGACGCCGTGCTCGCCACCCTCGCCGGGCTGGAACACGTGCTGCGGCGCGCCGGGGTCGCGGTCCCGGCCGGCGGCGGCGTCGACGCGGCGCTGGCGGCGTACGACGGGCGGGCCGGCGACGGTGTCGACGCGTACGGCAGGTGGTCCGACGGCGGAGTGGGTGGCGACGCGGTGGCGAACGCCTCGGGTGCTGCCGGCGCGGGCATCGACGTGCCGGGCGTCCCCGGGACCGAGGTCGGCCGAGTGACGACCGATGTCCCGGCCGGGGTGGCCGTGCCCGGCGCTCGGGCCGGGGCGGGCGCCGCGACCGTCCACGGCGCGGTGTCGGCCGATACCGCGCCGGCTCACCGGGAGGCAGACCGATGACCACCGCACGCCGGGTCCTCGACCGCTGCGCCGCCCTGACCGCCTACTCCGCCAGCCCGGAACGCCTCGAGCGCACCTACCTGACCCCGCAGCACGCGGCGGCGAACACGGCGGTCGCAGGCTGGATGCGGGACGCAGGCCTTGACACGGAGACCGACGCGGCCGGGAACCTGTGGGGCCGCCGCGCCGCCGAGCCTCCCGGGCCGGGTGGCACCCGCCAGGAACCGGGCATGCGCGGGGTCCCCGCACTGGTGCTGGGCTCGCACCTGGACACCGTGCCGGACGCCGGCGCGTTCGACGGCATGCTCGGCGTGGTGCTCGGCATCGCCGTCGCCGAGCGGCTGCGGGACGTCGCGCTGCCGTTCGCCCTGGAGGTCGTGGGGTTCTGGGACGAGGAAGGCACCCGCTTCGGCGGCGCGCTCATGGGCAGCAGCGCCGTCGCCGGCCTCTGGAAGGACGAATGGTGGGACCGGCGCGACGCCGACGGCGTCACGGTGCGCGAGGCGTTCGAACGGTTCGGGCTCGCCCCGGACCGGATCGCCGAGGCGTCCCGGCCTCCCGAGGACCTGGTCGGCTACCTGGAGGCCCACATCGAGCAGGGACCCCGCCTGGAGACCGCCGACCTGCCGCTCGCCTACGTCACCTCCATCGCGGGCGCCCGCCGGTTCGTCCTCACCCTCACCGGCGAGGCCCGGCACGCCGGCGGCACACCCTACGAGCGCCGCAAGGACGCCCTGGTCACCGCCTCCGAAGTGGTCCTGGCCGCCGAACGGCTCGCCCGCGAGGCCGAGGCGCTGGCGACCGTGGGTAACGTGCACGTGCTCCCCGGCGCGGTCAACGTGATCCCCGGCAAGGCGGAGCTCACGCTCGACGTCCGCGCCGTCGACGACGCCGGACGCGACGCGCTCGTCGCCGACATCGAGGCCGCGGGCCACAGGATCGGCACCGCCCGGGGCGTCACGTTCGACATCACCGAGACCCACCGCGCGTCGTCGGCCCTCTGCTCCGACCGGCTCAGCCGCGCGGTGGCCGACGGCATCCGCACCGCCGTACCCGGCCCTGCCGTCCCCGGGCTGTGGAGCCCCGCAGGACACGACGGCATGGCGATGGCGGCGGTGGCCGAGGTGGGCATGCTGTTCATCCGCTGCCACGACGGCATCAGCCACCACCCGGCGGAATCGGTCCGCGAGGACGACGTCGCCGTCGCACTGGACGCCTTCGAGGCCGCGGTGCTCGCCGTCGCACGCGACACACAGGCGGCGGCCGCCGAACCGGCCCCCTCCGGGACGACGGCGTGATGACGCTCGAGAAGCGCGTCCGCGAGCGCTACGCCGACCTGTCGCCGCAGGAGGCCCGCGCGGCCGACCTGCTGCTGGAACGAATCTCCGAACTCGCGGCCTACCGCGCCACCGAGCTCGCGGAACTCGCCGGGGTGTCGAAGGCGACGATGAGCCGGCTGGTGCGGCGCCTCGGCTACGAGGACTTCGAGGGCCTGCGCGAGCACCTGCGCGAACAGCGCGGCCGCGGCCTCCCGGTGACGGTGACCCCGCCGGCCGGCCTCGCCTCCCGGCTCCAGCGCGAGACCGAACACCTGCAGCGCGCCTACGCGGCGCTCGACGAGACCGCGCTGGAGGACGCCGCGACGGCGCTCGCCCGCGCGCGCCGGGTGCTGGTGGTCGGGCGGCGGGGCAGCCACCCGGTCGCGGCCGAGCTGGCGCGCAACCTCGCGCAGGTGCGGCCGGGCGTGGCCCTCGCGCCGTCGCCGGGGCAGGCGCTCGCGGAGGACCTGGTGGGCGCCACCGGGGACGACGTCGTCGTCATGGTGGCCTTCCGGCGGCATCCCGCGGGGACGGTGGCCGCCGTCGAGGGGCTCGTCGGAGGCGGCGTGCCGGTACTGCTGCTGGCGGACCCGACCCTGCGCCGGCTCGCCGCCCGCGTGCGCTGGTGGATCGAGTGTCCCGTGGGATACGAGGGCGCCTTCGACTCGCACGCGGTGCCGATGAGCGTCGTGGCCGCGCTGTCCGACCTGGTGCTCGCACGAACACCGCGGGGCGCGGCCCGGATCGCGGAGGTCGACGCCCTGTACGCGGAACTGGGAGAGCTGGACGAGGGCTGACGCGAAGGCTGACGCTGACTTCAGGAGCTGACGCCGGCTCCGGGACGCGGCGCGGGAGGACCGCCGCCGGAAGGAGCCGCCCCGCCCCGGGGCAGGGGCCACGGAACGAGCACGAACAGGGCTGACACGAGGACTCATGGACCTGGACATCGACGGCGTGCGTATCGCACGCGACCGCGCCGACCTGGCGCTGCGCCCGGGTGAGCGGCTGCTCGCCGGCGGGACGTTCCTGTACTCCGAGCCGGTTCCGGCCGGCGTGACGGGGCTCGTCGACCTGCTCGGCCTGGACTGGAAGCCATGGACCGTCTCCGACGGCGGCCTCGAGGTGGCCGCGACCTGCACGATCGCGATGTTGCGGGACAGGGCCGCAGAGGCTGCCCCGCAGTATCCGGGCCTGCACCTCGTCGGGCCCTGCGTCTCGGCGTTCCTGCTGTCCTTCAAGGTCGCGCACACCGCGACGGTGGGCGGGAACCTGTGCCTCGGCCTGCCGGCCGGCCCGATGGCGGCACTGTTCGCCACCCTGGACGGCACGGCCGAGATCTGGACGCCGGACGGCGGCACCAGGACCGAGCCCGTGGCGCACCTGATCACCGGTCCCGGCACGACGACGCTGGCCGACGGCGAGGTGCTGCGCGCCCTCCGGGTCCCCGCCGCGGGCCTCACGGCACGGACGTCGTCCCGGAAGCTGAGCCTGACGGCGCTCGGCCGCTCGGCGGTACTGGTCACGGGAGCGGTACCCGGTCGGGACGACGCGACGGCGGTCGCCGGTGGTCCGGAGGTGCCGTACCCGGCAGCGGCGCGAGCCAGGATCGTCGTGACCGCGTCCGTGGCACGGCCGCACGTGCTCACCGTCCCCGGCGGGGACCACGCCGCGCTCGACACCGCCGTCGACCGGATCACCGACTGGTACGACGACCCCCACGGCGCCCCCGACTGGCGCGCCGCCATGACGCGCCGGCTCGCGCACGAGGTGCTGGAGGAACTCTCATGAGGATCGACGGGACCGACGTCGCCGACATGCCCCGCCCCGGCCAGTGCCTCCGCACCTATCTGCGCGACCACGGCGCCACCGCGGTCAAACGCGGCTGCGACGCCGGCGACTGCGGCGCCTGCACCGTGCTGCTCGACGGCGAACCCGTGCACTCCTGCCTGATCCCCGCCCACCGCGCGGCGGAGTCGGACGTCACGACGGCCGCGGGCCTCGGCACCCCGGAGGAGCCGCACCCGGTCCAGCGCTGCTTCGCGGAAGCAGGCGGCTTCCAGTGCGGCTTCTGCACCCCGGGCATGGTGGTCACGGCCGCGGCTCTGGCAGCCACGGAGGCGGCCACGACGACGGTCGCCGACATCTCCGCGACCGCCGCCGACGCGACCGTTGCTGCGGAGGGGGTCGCCGCCATGGCCGGCACGGGCTGCGTAGGGCAGCTGTTCACCACACAGGGCGACACCGAGGCCGACGCCGAGAAGTGGAAAGGGAACCTCTGCCGGTGCACCGGGTACCGGTCCATCAGGGACGCCCTGGCCGGCCGGGTCAACACCGACGAACCCGCCGGAGGCCGGGGTGAGGAAGGCGTTGAACCCGTCGCCTTCGGCCGGTCCGTGCGCGCGCCCGCCGCCGCGCGGGTCGTCACCGGGCGCGAGCCCTACACCCTCGACGAGCCCGCCCCGCCCGGCCTCCTGCACGTCGCGGTGCTCGGCAGTCCGCACGCCCACGCCCGGATCACCCGCATCTCCGCCGAAGCCGCGCACCGCGCGCCGGGCGTGCACCTCGTCCTCACCCACGCCGACGTCCCGGACACCCTCTACTCCACGGGCCGCCACGAGCACCGCACCGACGACCCGGACGACACCCGCATCCTCGACCCCGTGCTCCGCTTCCGCGGCCAGCGCGTCGCCGTCGCCGTCGCCGACACCCCGCGACAGGCCCGCGAGGCACTGACCCTCGTCGAGGTCGAGTACGAGCCCCTGCCCGCGGTCCTCGACCCGGACCTCGCCCGCCGGCCTGCCGCCGTCGGCCACGAGGCGCCGCCCGCCGCTGGGCACGGGGAGGCGTCCCCGGCCGCCGTCGGACGTGGTGAGCTGCCACCCGTCGGCCTCGACCCCACCGCCGCCCGCCGGCCTCTCGCAGGCGGCGCGGCTCCGCCCGTCGTCGTCGGACCTGGACCGACCGCCGCACGAACACCGGTCCCGCTCCTGCACGGCGACAAGGATCCCGTTGCCTCCCGCATCGCCGACCCCGCGCGGAACGTCGTCGCGCAGGTGCACGAGGAGTACCCGGCCCGCGGCGCCGTCGACGCGGCGCTCGCCGCCTCCGCGCACACCGTCAGCGGCACGTGGACGACGTCGCGGGTCGCGCACGCGAGCCTGGAGACGCACGCCGCCCGCGCCCAGGTCGCGGCCGACGGCACGCTCGTCGTGCGCACCTCCACCCAGGTCCCGTTCCTGATCCGCGACGAACTCGCCTACCTGCTGGGACGCGACCCGGCCACCGTGCGTGTCGTCGCACCCCGGGTGGGCGGCGGGTTCGGCGGCAAGCAGGAGATGCTGCTCGAGGACGTCGTCGCGCTCGCCGCGCTGCGCACGGGCCGCCCCGTCCAGTGGGAACCCAGCCGCGAGGAGGCATTCGCCACCTTCCCCTGCCGGCACCCCATGCGCGTCACCGTCACCCTCGGCGCCGACGACGACGGCACCCTCACCGCACTGGCCGTCGACGCCCTCTCCGACACCGGCGCCTACGGCAACCACGCACCCGGCGTCCTGTTCCACGGGCTCAACGAGTCGGTCGCGGTCTACCGCGCCCCCGCCAAGCGGGTCGACGGCGAGGCCGTCTACACGAACAACCTGCCCTCCGGGGCGTTCCGCGGGTACGGCCTCGGCCAGATCCAGCTCGCGGTCGAGCAGGCCATGGACGAGCTCGCCGCCCGCACCGGCCTGAGCCCGGCGGAGATCCGCCGCCGGAACGTGGTGCGCCCCGGCGACCCGTTCGTCACGGGCCACGTGGACGACGGCGACCTGGAGTACGGCTCGTACGGCCTGGACCAGTGCCTCGACATCGTCGAACGCGAGCTCGGCGCGCCTCTCCCCGCCACCCCGGGCCCCGATGCCGACTCGGCCGCGGCCGACCACGCCATTTCTGTCGACCACGCCATTTCGACCAATGGTGACGTCAACATCAATCGAGATGACGTGGTCGACAGAGATGGCGTGGTCGGCGCGGCGGTGACGGCGGCGGGCGACAGCCCGGACGGCGAGTGGAGCGTCGGGACCGGATTGGCGCTCGCGATGATCGCCACGCTGCCGCCGCGCGGGCACCGGTCGCAGGCGCGGGTCGTGGCGCACCCCGACGGGACGTTCGCCGTGCACGTCGGGACCGCCGAGTTCGGGAACGGGACGTCGACGGCGCTCGTGCAGATCGCAGCGACCGAGCTCGGCGTGGCGCCCGAACGCGTGCGGCTGGTGCAGTCCGACACGGCGACCTCCGGGTACGACACCGGGGCCTACGGATCCGCCGGGACCGTCGTGGCGGGACTCGTCGTGGCGCGCGCGGCCGCCGAGGTGCGCGAGAAGCTGGCGACGGGCGGACGGCCGCCGTCGTCGGACCGCCTGCCCGCCGACGTCGTCGAGGCGACCGCCTCGCACGACGGCACCCCGCGCTCCGTCGCGTTCAACGTGCACGGGTTCCGCGTGGCCGTACGCCGCGCGACGGGCGAGGTGCGCATCCTGCGCTCGGTGCACGCCGCCGACGCGGGCGTCGTCATCAACCCCGAGCAGTTGCGCGGCCAGATCGAGGGCGGCGTAGTGCAGGCGATCGGCTCGGCGCTGCAGGAGCGGCTGGAGGTGTCGGACGGGTCCGACGACGCCCCCGCGGGCACGGTCCGCACCCGCACCTTCCGGAACTACCGGCTCCCCGCCATGGCCGACGTGCCCCGCACCGACGTGTTCTTCGCCGACACCGCCGACCGGCTCGGCGTGCGCGGCGCGAAATCCATGAGCGAGGCGCCCTACAACCCGGTCGCTCCCGCGCTGGCGAACGCCATCGCCGACGCGACGGGCGTCCGCCCCCACGGCATCCCGATGCAGCCCGACGTCCTGTGGCGGCTGCTCAACAGCAAGGAGACACCATGACCGACGCCGACGACGAACGCTGGCTGGCCCGCGCCATCACGCTCGCCACCGAGAACGTCGCGGACGGAGGCGGGCCGTTCGGCGCGGTCGTGGTGCGCGACGGCGCAGAGGTGGCCGCCGGCGTCAACCGCGTCACCCGCGACCTCGACCCGACCGCGCACGCCGAGGTGGTCGCGATCCGTGCGGCCTGCCGGGTGACGGAATCGTTCTCGCTGGCGGGGGCGGTGCTGTACTCGTCCTGCGAGCCGTGCCCGCTGTGCCTGACGGCGGCCCTGTGGGCTCGCGTGGACCGCGTCGTGTTCGCGGCCGACCGGTACGACGCCGCCGCGGCCGGATTCGACGACCGCGAGTTCTACGAACTGCTGGAACAGGACCGCGACACGTGGCCGAACCCGGTGGTCGCCCGCCGGATCCCGGCGGCAGGCGAACCGTTCGCGGCCTGGAGGTCCACCGAGGACCGCACACCGTACTGACAGCGGCGCGGCTGCGGCGGGGCAGCTGCGGTCGATGAACCATGAGCTTGCTTGCGCTCCGGACCCTTGAGGCGTAAGCAAACTCCTGGTTCGTACGCCACCTCGTGGCTCATCGGCCGCAGCTACCCGCACAAGCCGTAGCCACCGCCCTCCGCGGTCTGCGGTACCCGCCCCGGCCGCCCCGCCTGCGTGACCTCCGAAGTAGCGTGGGCACCATGGTGGAAGCGGTCGGGATAGTGCTCGCCGCCGGGGCGGGGCTCCGGTTCGGCGGGCCCAAGGCGCTCGCGCGGGCCGACGACGGGACTCCCTGGGTCGAGATCGCCTGCCGCACGCTGCTCGACGGCGGGTGCAAGAACGTGATCGTGACGCTCGGCGCCGGCGCGGACCAGGCCGGGCCGCTCGTGCCGGGCTGGGCCACGACCGCCGTCGTCCCCGACTGGCTCGACGGCGCGTCCGCGTCGCTCCGGGCCGGCCTGGCGGCAGCCGCCGGGACCAGCGCCGACGTCGCGGTGATCACGCTCGTCGACCTGCCGGACCTGCCGTCCGCGGCGGTCCGGCGGCTGCTCGGGCCCGACGACGGCGTGGTGGGCGAGGACACGCTACGTCGTGCGGTCCACGACAGGCGGCCGGGGCACCCGGTCGTGCTCGGGCGGCGGCACTGGGAAGCGGTCGCGAACACCGCCACGGGAGATCGCGGCGCGGCCGACTACCTGCGGAAGCATGCCGCCACGGCCGTCGACTGCACGGACCTTGGCGGAGGCGACGACGTGGACCGGCGGTGAGGGATCGGGCAGGTGGTGTGGTCGGTTCGACGTCGAGCGCTCGGCTCCCCGAGCGACGCGGGCGACCCGAGCGACGCGGGCGACCCGAGCGACGCGGGCGACCCGAGCGACGCGGGCGACCCGAGCGACGCGGGCGACCGCTCGACATCGAACCGACCGCTCGACAACCGGCCGATCTCTACGCCGTCTCGACCGCGTCGATCGCCCCGCCGTAGCGGCGGTCACGCCCCGCGTACTCCTCGACGGCCCGCCACAGGTGGCGGCGGTCGACGTCGGGCCACGGTTCCGGCAGGTAGATCATCTCCGCGTAGGCCGCCTGCCAGAGCATGAAGTTGCTGGTCCGCTGCTCGCCGCTGGACCGCAGGAACAGGTCGACGTCGGGCGCGTCCGGCACGTACAGGTGCCGCTGGATCGTCTTCTCGGTGATCCTGCGCGGATCCAGCCGCCCGGCCGCCACCTCCCGGGCGATGGACGCGGCGGCGTCCGCCACCTCCGCGCGTCCGCCGTAGTTGACGCACATCGTCAAGGTGCAGCGGTCGTTGTCGCGCGTGCGCTCCTCGCACCGCTCCAGCACCTTGATCACCGAGTTCCACAGCTTGGGACGCCGTCCCGACCAGCGGATCCGCACGCCCCAGGAGGCCATGGTCTCCAGCTGGCGCTCCATCACGTCCTTGGTGAACCGCATGAGGAAGGCGACCTCGTCGGGCGAGCGCTTCCAGTTCTCCGTCGAGAACGCGTACGCCGAGATGTGCTCGATCCCGAGCTCGACGGCGCCGGCGACGATGTCGAGCAGCGACGACTCGCCCGCCCGGTGCCCCTCGGTGCGCGGCAGCCCGCGCGCGTTCGCCCACCGGCCGTTGCCGTCCATCACGATGGCCACGTGCCGGGGCAGGAGGTCCCGGGGGATCTGCGGCGCCCGCGCACCCGAGGGATGCGGGTAGGGCTCCGCGAACGAGCCTCGTGGGCTCGACTGCACGTCGGTCATGAGCGTTCGACCATCCTCAACGATCTCAGTGTCCTCTCCAGGTAGTACTGGCCGTACGCGGCCACCAGGCCGCTCGCCTCGTTCCGGTGCCGCGCCGCGGCCGCGTCCGCGGTGTCCCAGTCGCCCGACAGCAGCGCCGCCAGCAGGACGAACGTCTCGGGCGACGGCGACGGCGACCCTGGTGGCCTGCAGCGCGGACACACCGCACCGCCCTGCGCCACGTTGAACGCCGCGTGGGGGCCGGGCTCGCCGCAGCGCGCGCAGTCGACCGCCGACAGCGCCCAGCCCGCCACGGCCAGCGCCCGCAGCAGGTAGGAGTCCAGCACCAGACCGGCGGCGTGGTGCCGCTCGGCCAGCGCGCGCAGCCCGCCCGCAAGCAGCCAGTACTGCTGCACCGCCGGCTCACGCTCCTGATCCACCAGCCTGTCGGCCGCCTCCAGCATCACGGTTCCCGCGGTGTAGAGCTCGTAGTCCTCGCAGATCCGCCGGGCGTACGCGCCGATGGTCTCGACCTGCGTGACCGTGTCGAGCGTACGGCCCGTGTGGAACTGCACGTCCACGGCCATGAACGGCTCCAGCCGCGCCCCGAACCGGGACGACGTCCGGCGCACCCCTCGCCCGACGGCGCGCACCTTGCCCCGCTCACGGGTCAGGAACGTGACGATCCGGTCCGCCTCGCCCAGCTTCTGGGCACGCAGCACGATCGCGTCGTCTCGGTACAGGGGCACGACACCAGTGTCCCAGGTGTGGCTGACATCGACATCGCCGTCCGGGGGAACCCTGAACCTGCCCTGAGATCTCGCCAATTCTCTTCGTTTCAATATGTAGCGTGGCTACGCTTGCCGCCGTGAACGCCGCAGATCTCGCCCGCCTGGAGTTCGCGCTCCTGGCGGCCGTCCACTTCCTCTTCGTGCTGGTGACGCTCGGGCTCGGCCCGGTCGTCGCCCTCTTCGGCAGCCGCTGGGCCCGGGCCGAGCGCCGCGGCCAGTGGCAGGCCCCCGTGCTCGAACGCGCCACCCGGTTCTGGGGTCAGCTGTACCTGGTGAACTATGCGCTCGGCATCGCGGCCGGGATCGTGCTGGAGCTGCAGTTCGGGCTCCACTTCCCCGGGCTGCTCGACGTCGCCGGAGAGGTCTTCGGGGCGCCGCTCGCCATCGAGACTCTGGGCGCGTTCTTCCTGGAGTCCACGTTGCTCGGGCTGTGGGTGTTCGGCTGGCACGTGATCCCGCGCCACGTGCACGCCCTGATCTTCTGGGGCGTGGTGGCCACCGGATACGCCTCGGCGTTCACCGTGATGATCGCCAACGGATTCCTCCGGAACCCCGTCGGCTACGAACTGGTCGACACAGCCCACGGACGCGTCGCCACGATCAGCGACCCGCTCGCCTTGATCCTCAACCCGGCGGCACTGCTGTCGGCGTTCCACGTGCTCGGGGCGTGCCTCATGACCGGCGGGTTTCTGCTGGTCGCGGTCGGCGCGTGGCACCTGCGCCGCGGCTCGGGCGCGGGCGGGCCGTGGGGCGGGCCCCGGCCCGCGGACATCGACGAGGACCTGTGGCGCCGCTCGATGCGCAGCGGCATCGTCACCGGTTCGATCGGCGCCCTCCTCGCGACGGGCTTCGGGTACAGCCAGTTCACGTACATCACCGGCCTCGACAACCCGGGGCCGTCGGGCGGCGACGTGGACGGCCCGCTCGACATCATCGCCGCGATCGGGCTCGGCCTCATGGACACCGTCGCGAATCTTGTCGTCCTCGTGGGCATCGTGCTGCTCCTGATGCTGATCGGCAACGGGATCTTCCGCTTGCGGCGGGGGTTCCGGGCCGCGCTCTACGGCGTGCTGATCGCCCTGTTGCCGGTGCCGTTCGTCACGGCGATCTCCGGCTGGCTCACCCGGGAGCTGAGCAGGCAGCCGTGGGTGGTCGCGGGCGTCCTGCGCACCGACGAGGTCGTGAGCGACCAGCCCGCCGGGGCGGTGCTCGCCTCGCTGCTCGTGCTGGTCGGGCTCATGGTCACGCTCGCGGTCGTCGACTGGTCCGTCCTCGCGAAGCTCGCCGCCCGCGGCGCGGACCGCCTCGTGCTGGGAGCCCCGCCGGACGAGGTGCTCGGGGCCGAGTCGGACGGGGCCACCGACGCCGACCTGCTCCGCTTCGCGGACCCGCCCACCGGTGTCGTCCCACCCGCCGGCGCCGTCCCGTCGGCCGGCGTCGTCCCGCCCGCCGGCGCCGCTCCGCCCGCCGGCGTCGCTCCGTCCACTGGCGTTGCTCCGGCCTCCGGCGCCGTCCCGTCGACCGAGCCCGCCCCGGCCTCCGGCGTCGGCCCGTCGGCCGAGCCTGCCCCGGCCTTCGGGCCGGACGTGCGCCCCGTCCCGATCGATCCGACCACACCGGAAGGTGCCCGATGACCGCCGCCTGGGGAATCCTCCTGATCGTCCTGCTCACGGGCTGGTCCGTGCTCGACGGCGCCGTCCAGGGCGCCGGCGCGACCAACCTCGGAGCCCGGGGCGGCGCCGCACGCCGGGTGCGGCTGGCCGCCGTCGGCCCGTTGCTGCTGCCCGGTGAGGTGTGGCTCGTCGCGGGGGCGGGCGTGCTGCTCGGCGCGTTCCCGCACGCCGAGGCGGAACTCCTGCGCGCGGGGTACGCGAGCGCGATCGCGCTGATCGCGTCGTGGGCGCTGCGCGACGCCGCGCTCTGGCTGCGGTCCCGCCGCCCGGGCCGCGCCTGGCGCACTGTGTGGGACCGGCTGCTCGCGGGAGCGTCGACGCTGCTCGCGGCCGCCTGGGGCGCGTTGCTCGGCGCAGCCTGGGGCAGCGTGATCGCCGCCGTCGTGCTCGCGGTCTGGAACGTCGTCGCCACGCGACTGCACGGGAGAGCTCTCGTGGCGCGTCGTCTGGGCGAGCCGTCCCGGCTCGGGTTGTGGACGACGTCGGCCGTGGTGGCGGCGCCCGTGCTGGTGACGGCGGTCGTGGCGTGGCCGCAACTCATGGCGGGCACCGTGGGGAATGGTCCCTCCGCGGCGCTCGGCGGGGTGGTGATCGCGCTGCTGCCGGTGCTGGGGATCGCCCAGTGGTTCGCGTGGCGGCTCATGATCCGCCCGCTCGGCCCGCGTGACGTGATGTTCTTCTAATCGTGCCCGATTTCGGTAGGATCGAAGCACCATGACCACCAAGAACCGCATCCTCTGTGCGCTCCTGGGCGCCGGCGCCGTCAGCGTGACCTTCCTGCTCATCACCTGGGTCCCCGATGCCCTGACCTGGCTGCTCGGCGTGGGCGGGTCGGTGCTCTTCCTGGTCTCGCTCGCGATCCCCGGCCCCGCCTACATGAAGCAGCCGCCGTGGCACTCGGTCACCATCCTCGACCGCGGGTACATGACCCCGGCCGAGGTGCACCAGATGCTCGGGATCTGGCTGCCCGCGCAGATCGAGCACCTCGAGGCGCGCGACGCGCAATGGACCGTGGCGCGGCACGTGCCCAAGTGGCGCGGCGACCACGTGGTGCAGGTCCTCGACTACCGCGGCGTCATCGCGGAGCGGCGGTTCGAGCCGCTGTCCGCGCTGCAGTGGGTCGGGGTGCACATCTTCCCGGTGCTGGTCGGGGTGGGCCTGGCGCTTCCGCTGCTGGCGGTGATCGGGTTCGGCACGTTCGGGGGCAACTGGATCACGGCGCTCCTGCTGTTCGCGGTGTGGGGAGCGGTGGCGATGGCCGTACGCGCCGTCCTGGAACGGTGGGTCATCCACCGGGTGGTCTGGGAACCGGAACTCACGGCGGACGGCACGCGCTTCGTCGAGCGCTGAGGAGCGCCGTCCCTCCCGGAGCGCGAGAGCGGCCGAGCGCGGGCCACTGACGCACGCTCACGGACCCAGGAGAGCGAGGGGGACGACGGCGACCTGGGTCGCGGCGGCGCGTCGAGCGATGCCGAAAGGCCGCCGGCCAGGCGCAGTGCCTGATCGGCGGCCCTCGGCCGGTTCGTCAGCTCGCCCCGGGGGTCAGCCCGGTCCGGCCTGGTTCAGCCCAGGAGTTCGCCCAGGTCGTCGGCCAGGGCCGGGACGCCCTCCGGCCAGTCGTAGGACAGGGCGGTGGGCGGCGACACGGACGACACGTTGACCGTCCCGACCACCTGGGCCACCATTCCGTCCTGGAGCGCGGGCAGGGCGCTGAGCTCCTTGCTGTCCGGCAGGGCCTCGGCCTGCTCCTCGGTGTACGAGTAGGCCACGACGACGTCGGACTCGAGCTTGTCGAGCTCCTCGTAGGAGAGGGTGTAGAAGAAGTCCTCGCCGCCGGACGGGTCGAGCTCGTCCACGGCGGGGGCCGTCGAGAAGCCGAGCTTCTCGAGGAACCCGGCGCGGGGGTCGGCCGAGGTGTAGACGAAGATCTGGCCGTTCTGCGGGTCGTCGACGATCGCCGCGACCGTGTTGCCCTCGAACTCGGGGTGCTCGGTCGCGATGCCGGCCGCGTAGTCCTCGAACTCGGTGAGCACCTGCTCGCCGGCCTCGCTGCGGCCGAGGGCCTCGGCGGTCAGCGTGACGGTGTCGTCCCAGGGGGTGGTCCACGGCGCGTCCGGGTAGGCGACGACCGGGGCGATCTCCTCGAGCAGCTCGTACTGCTCCTCGGTGATGCCGGAGTAGGTGGCGACGATCAGGTCCGGGGCGGCCTCGGCGAACTGCTCGTACGGCACCTCCTCGCCGGCGGCCGAGTCGTCGAGGATGACGGGCAGTTCCTCGCCCGCCTCCTCGTACGCGGTCTCGACCCACGGGAGCAGCGCGTCCTCGCCGACGGTCCAGACCTGCTCGGCGACCGCGACCGGGAACACGCCGGAGGCGATCGCGGCCTCGGTGGAGCCCCAGCCCCACGTGGCGACGCGCGTGGGCGCCTCCTCGATCGTCGTGGTGCCGAGGGCGTGCTCGATCGTGATCGGGAACTGGTCGGCGGTGTCCTCCGCCGCCGGCGTGGCGTCGTCGTCCTCGGAGGCCGGCGAAGCGCAGCCGGCCAGGGCGAGGGCGGACGCGGCCAGCAGGCCGGTCGCGGCGGTGAGGGTGCGGCGAACTCGCACGGGTCCTCCTTGATTTCCGGGGCCCGACGACGTCAGGCTCATGTGAGGCGAGCCTAACCTCATCAGTCGAACCATTACGTCACGTCCGCATCACGAAATTCGCTGCGGGGTGTGGCGTCCATCGCATCAGCGCGCGGTGTGGAAGCGGCCGCGGGGGACCACCATCGGGGTGCCGGAGACCGGATCCGGGACGACGTCGGACTCCAGGTCGAACGCGCCATGGACGACGTCGCTGGTCAGGACCTCGCCGGGATCGCCCTCCGCGACGATCCGCCCGGAGTTCATCACCACCAAGTGGTCGGCGTAGCGGGCGGCGAGGTTCAGCTCGTGCAGCACCATGGCCACCGTCGTGCCGCGCTCCTGGTTCAGGGACGTCAGCAGATCCAGCAGGTCGAGCTGGTGGCGGACGTCGAGGAACGTCGTCGGCTCGTCGAGCAGCACGATGCCGGTCTGCTGGGCCAGGACCATCGCGATCCACACGCGCTGGCGCTGGCCGCCGGACAGGTCCTGGACCGGGCGGTCGGCCAGGTCCGCCACGCCCGTCGCGGCGAGCGCGGAGGCGACCACGGCGTCGTCGTCGGACGAGTGCCGCCCGAACCAGCCCTGGTGCGGGTACCGGCCGCGCGCGACCAGCTCGGCGACGCGGACGCCGTCGGGCGCGATGGACGACTGGGGCAGCATGCCCACCTCGCGCGCGAGCTCGCGCCGCGACATCGCCGAGACGTCGCGGCCGCCGAGCAGGACCTTCCCGCCGGACAGCGGGTGCAGCCGCGCCATGCCGCGCAGGAGCGTGGACTTGCCGCACGCGTTGGGGCCCACGATCGCGGTGATCCTCCCGGCGGGGAGGCTCAGGTCGAGCCCGTCGATGACGGTGCGGCCGTCGTAGCCGAGCACCACGCCCTCGGCGCGGAGCGTGGGACTGGCACTGATCGTCGGGCCGACGGCGGCGGCCGGCCTGGCGCCGACCGTAGGGTCGGCAGCGGTCGGGCCGACGACGGCGGCGGGGGCCGCGGCGTCCTCGGTGCGGAGTTCGGCGGGTTCGGAGCGCGCCATCACCGGCGCTCCTTTCTCTCGTTCGTGGCCAGCAGCCACAGCAGGTACGGGGCACCGACGAGGCCGGTCACGATCCCGACGGGGGCGGCCACGCCGAAGACCTGGTGGTTGCCGATGAGGTCGGCCGCCAGGACCAGCAGGGCGCCGATCGCGGTCGAGGCAACCAGCGCGGGGCTGCCGTCGGACAGCACGCGCCGGGCGATCGCCGGGGCGACGAGCGCCACGAACGCGACCGGCCCGGCGAACGACGTGGCCAGCGCCACGAGCCCGACGGCGAGCAGCAGCGTGCCCACCCGCGCCGCGTCCACGTGCACGCCGAGGGCGCGGGCGTTGTCGTCGCCGAGCGCGAGCGGGCTCTGCGTCCGGGCGACGGCCGCCACACCGAGCATGAGCACGAGGGCGCCGCCGGCGAGGATGCCGAGGTCGTCGCCGCGGACGTCGGCCACGGACCCCACGGTCCACAGCAGGGCGGAGGCCGCCTCGCGTTCCTCCGCCCTGGCGAGCAGCCACGTCATGAACGACTGGCACAGGTACGCGAACCCGACGCCGACCAGCACGAACCGGATCGAGTGCAGGCCGCGGCGCCAGGCGAAGAACCAGATCGCCAGGGCGACGGCCAGCCCGCCGCCGAACGCCGACGCCGCCACCGCGATCCCGGCGAGGCCGAACGTCAGCAGCCCGCTCACCGCGCCGAGGCTCGCGCCGGCGGCGATGCCGAGGATGTCGGGGGAGGCGAGCGGGTTGCGCAGCGTCGACTGGAACATCGCGCCGGCCAGCCCGAACATCGCGCCGACGAGGATCGCCGCGACCACGCGCGGCAGACGCAGCCGCTGGACGATGAACAGGTCGCCGCCGTCGCCCGCGCCGAACGCTGCGAGCAGGGCGGTCCCGGGGGCGATCGTGGAGTCGCCGAGCATGAGGCCGAGCGTCCCGAGCACGGTCAGCGCCGCGATGCAGGAGCCGACGACGATCCCGAGCCGGCGCCGTCGTGCCGTCCGCAGTCGCCCGAGAGCATGGCGGATGCCGGCGGCCACGTCCTCGGCGGGGGCGTCCGGCGCGGCGGGCGCGGTGTTCGCGGGGGAGACGGCCATCGTCACACCCCCGCCACGGATCGGCTGCGGGCGACGGCGATGAGCACGGGCGCGCCGATCGCGGCGGCGACGACGCCCGCCTCCAGCTCGGAGTGGGGCATGATGACGCGTCCGATGACGTCGGCGACCAGCAGCACGACGGGGCCGAGGACGATGGCGACGGCCGTGATCCAGCGGTAGTCCGTGCCGACCAGGCGCCGTGCGGCGTGCGGGACGGCGAGCCCGATCAGCGCGATCGGGCCGACCAGGGCGGTCGCCGTGCCCGAGAGCATGACGATCGCTACCCCGGAGATCACCCGGGTGGTGCCGACCCGCTGGCCCAGGGCGGTGGCGACGTCGTCGCCCAGGGCGAGCATGTTCATGCGGTTCGCCATGGCCGCGGCCAGGACGGCGCCGACGACGAGGAACAGCCACAGGTCGGCCAGCGCCGCGGAGCGCACTCCGGCGAGCGATCCGACCACCCAGAACCGGTAGAGGTTGAACGCCGTCGAGCTCTGGATCAGCACGATCGTGATCAGCGGCGTGAGCAGCGCGGTCACGGTGGCGCCCACGAGGGCGAGCCGGACCGGCCGGCCGGCGCCGATCGAGAAGACGAGCAGGGCGGCCGCGGCGGCACCCGCGAACGCGAACCAGATGAAGCCCAGCGGCGAGGAGACGCCGAGGACGACGCTGGACAGCACGATCGCCAGGCTGGCCCCGGCGTTCAGGCCCAGGAGCCCGGGATCCGCGATGGGGTTGCGCGTGACACCCTGCACAAGCGTCCCGGCGAGGGCGAGCGCCGCGCCGGCGGCGATACCGACGACCGTGCGCGGCAGGCGCTGCTCGACGACGACGCGGTGGTCCTGGTCGTCCGGCAGCGGCGCGCCGGAGGCCCAGCCGGTCAGGGCGTCCCACACGGCCGCGGGATCGATGTCGCGCACCCCGAGGGCGAGGCTCGCCAGCACGGTCGCGCCGAGGGCGGCGACCAGGCCGAGCAGGACCATGGCCCTGCGGCGTGCTCGATCGGGGGTGCGGGTCACCTCACGGGCCAGGGCCGCCGTGGGTGAGGTAAGCATTGCCTAAGTCTGACACAGTATGAGGGGTGGTCGGGTGGGGCGTCTCGGACTGCGAGTGCGACGGCGGGCGGGTGTGACGACGGCAAGGGCGACGGCGCCTTGACGGATGGCCCCTACGGATGTGGGGCGTCGTTCCTGCGCTCGTCGTTCGCGGTCTCGACCTCGAGGAGTTCGCTGAGCGTGGCGCGCATGTGGTCGAGCGCTCGGCGGTGGTCGGTGATCGGGTCGGCGCGGTCCGCCCGGACGGCGCCGTCGGCCTGGACGACGTCGTCGGCGCGGTCCAGCACCTCACGCGGACCGGCGACCATGGTGGCCCATCCGCTGTTGTCGAGGAAGCCGGTCGTATCGAGGAAGCCGAGGATCCGGGCGCAGTCCGGCAGCCGGTCCGCGGCCGTCATCATGCCCACGAACTCGACCGCCGCGACGCAGCTTCCCTGCATGTTGTCGGTGTCCAGCAACTCGTCGACGTAGGACCGGAGCAGTCGCACGCCGTCGGCGCGGTCGCCACGGCGGAAGAGCACGCCCGCCCGCACCGTCCGGTTCGGGGAGTGCGTGCGGTCGGGGATCAGCAGGTCGATCCCCTCGTCGAACAGTCGCTCCGCACGTTCTCGTGCACCCTGGAACGCCGCCGAGAAGCCGAGCAGCATCAGGCTCCAGTTCAGCAGGGTGGGCGGGCCCTGGGTCCGGAAGCGCTCGACGAGACTCCCGAGCACGGTGTCGCCCCGCACGTAGGAGCCCTGGAAGACCAGGGCCGCACCCAGATCGACCTCGATCAGCTCCGCCAGGTCGGACGCCCCGAGGTGCCGCAGGCACGCCGCGGCATCCGGTGCCGACGCGATCTGTGCCGCGAAGTCGTCGTGGACGTGGGCACGCAGGTGCCGGACCACCGGATGCCCGCGATCGCCGTACCGCTCCACGAGGCGGTCGAACCCGGCGGGATCCTGCCTCAGGTGGTACCTCGGCGCCGCGGCGGCCAGCGCGACGACGATCGACGCCGCGTCGGCGGGAGGAATCATCGCGAGGAGCCGCTCCGCCCAGTGGCCGATCTCCTGCCGGTTCCGGAACGTTCCTTCCGAGGCGATGGGCCGGACGAGATCGAAGACCAGCTGGTGGTCGTTCGTGAGGCACGCGCGGTCCACCGTGGCGCGCAGATCCGGCCACAGGGCGTCGAGGCGGGCGATGCCCTCGGACTCGGCGGCGCCGGCCAGCAGGCCGTGGATGTGCGCGATCCGCTGCCGCAGGAACGAGGGGAGCGCGGACCGTGCGATCTCGGCCGTCCCGCTCGCGTCCAGTCGCTCCGCCGCGAACTGGCGGATCGGCTCCAGCATCCGGTATCGCTGTCCGAACGGACTCGGTTCGGCCACCACCATGGAGCGGACCACGAGGGCGTGAAGTGCCGCGTCCACGTCGATCTCTGTGCCGGCCGACGCCGCCTCCGCGCCGTCCTGACCGAACGCGCCGGCGAACACCGAGAGCCGCTGGAACACCGCCTGCTCGGACGGATCGAGCAGATCGTAGGACCAGTCGACGGTGGCTCTCATCGTCCTGTGCCGGCCGGCACCGGTGCGCCGCCCGCCGACGAGCAGCCGGAGCTGGTCGTCGAGGCGGCCGAGCAGTTCGTCCGGGGTGAGGCTCGTGGTCCGCGCGGCGGCGAGCTCGATCGCCAGGGGCAGGCCGTCGAGGCGCCGGCAGATCTTCTCGACCACAGCCCGGTTCGACCGGGGATCGAATCCCGGGGACAGCGCGGTGGCGCGCTCCTCGAAGAGGTCCGCGCCCGCGCCGTCGGGCGGCAGCGGCGGGACGGGAAACAACCGCTCGTCGGGGCCGAGCCCGAGCGCTTCGCGTGACGTGGCCAGGATCCGCACCTCGGGGCAGCCGCTCGCCATCGCCTGCGACAGCTCTGCGGCGCCGTGGACGACGTGGTCGCAGTTGTCCAGCACGACGACGGCCCGGCTGGGGCGCAGCGCCACGACGACGGACTCGTCGAGCGACCGCCCGGGGCCTTCCTTGACCCCCAGTTCTGCTGCGACCGCCCGTGCGACATCGCGGTCGGCGCTGATCTCCGTCAGGTCGACGAGCCAGGCGTCGTTCCCGGCGCTCACCTGCTGTGCCGCCGCCAGGGCAAGGGCCGTTTTGCCGACGCCGCCCGGGCCGACCAGTGTGACCACGGGACAGGTACGCAATGCGTCCTCGACGGCGCTCAGGTCGCCCTCCCGTCCGACGAGCCGAGGCGTCCGCACCGGAAGGTTGCCGCCTCGTGGTGCCTGCCGGCTTCCTTCGAGCCGCCGGTCCTGGCTCAGGACGAACTTCTCGAGCTCCCGCAGGCGCCTCGTGGGCTCGACGCCGAGTTCGTCGACCATGCGCCGCCGCACCGCCCGGTAGGCGGCCAGCGCGTCCGCCTGCCTGCCGATGCGGTATAGCGCCGTGATCTGGAGCGCGCTCAGTTCCTCCCGGAAGGGATACCTGGCCGTGAGCTCGGTCAGCCAGGCGATGGTGGCTCCCGGCTCCGTGTCGATGTCGGCGGTCAGCTGTGCCTCGACCGCGCGGAGCCACCGCTCGATCAGGCCGTCCACCTCGGCCGCGAGCCCGGGGGCCTCCACCCCGGAAAGCGGATGCCCCGTCCACTCCCCGAGCGCTTCGGCGAGACGACCGGCGTCGGCCGCGCGCCGGAACCGCAGCACGTCGACGGAATCCCGTGGCAGGTCGAGACGGTACGCCGAGCCCGACCGGACGACGACGTCCGGGCCGAGGCTGCCGCGCAGGCGGGTGATGTAGGACTGCAACGTCCGCTCGGCGGTCCGCGGCGGGCGGTCGCCCCAGACGGCCTCGACCAGCCGCCACACGGGTACGGCCGTGCCCGCCGACAACGCCAGTGCCGCCAGCAGTACCTGGCACTTCGGGGGACCGACATCGAACCGTTCCCCGGCGGCGGAAACCGCTTCGACGCCCCCCAGCAGCCTGATCGTCACCCCGGACGTCTCACCTGCGGGGGGCTTCACGCGCCCATGCTCTCACGGTGGCCGCTCAACATTTCCGCAACCGGACGACAACGGCGGCACAGGCGGTCGGGGAGAGGGTCGGCAGCACTGATCCTCTCCATGGAAGGGCACACCGTGTCATCCCGTATCGCAGCCCGCCTCGCGGGCGCCCTGTTCCTGTTCGTCATGGTCTCCGTGCTCGTCGCCTCCGCCCTGCAGGGCGAGACCGGCGACGCCGGCGAGGCCCTGCGTGCCATCTCCGAGCGCACGCTTCCCTATCGGGCGAGCATCGTCGCGCTGCTCGTGGCGGCGGTCGCCTCGCTCGCCCTGGGGGTGACGCTGTACGCCGTGACCCGGCGGCAGGACGAGAACCTGGCGATGCTGGCGCTCGTGTGCCGCGTGGCGGAAGCCGGGCCGTACGTCGTGCAGATCGTCGGCGCACTGGCGCTGCTCTCTCTCAGCGGCTCGCCGGGCGCCACCGAACTGGCCCTTGCCGTCCTCGCCGCCGACGCGGTGTCGTGGGGCGTCAACATCGGCGCGACGTTCTTCGCCGTCAGCAGTGCCGTGTTCGCCTATCTGCTGCTGCGGGCGCGAGCGATCCCGATGTTCCTCTCCGTGACCGGTCTGGTGGCGTCGCTCATTCTGGTAGTGGCGATACCGATGGAGACCGCTGCCGGCGTGACCACGGCAGAAGGTGCCTCGATGCTCCTGTGGCTGCCGATGTTCGTCTTCGAGATCGGCGCCGGGTTCTGGTTGTTGCTCAAGGGCGTCCGCCCCGCACGGACGACTCCGGGGGAGGTTCCGAACCCTCTGTGAGGCTCCCGCCGGGAAGCGCCTCGCCGCCGCCGCGCTGCTGCCCGCGGCGGCGTCAGGGCGTCAGGCGCGGCAGTCCTTGCACGTCCCCCAGAGTTCGATCGTGTGGTCGATGTCCGTGAAGTCGTGCGCGGCGCCGACCTTGGCGGCCCACGCCTCGACCGTGGGGCCGTCGATCTCGACGGTGCGGCGGCAGGAACGGCACACCAGGTGATGGTGGTGCTCCACGCGCTCGCAGCGCCGGTACAGGACCTCGCCGTCGGCGTTGCGCAGCTGGTCGACCTCGTGGGCGTCGGCGAACGTCTGCAGCGTTCGGTACACCGTGGCGAGGCCGACCGAGTCGCCCTGGGCGCGCAGCACTTCGTGCAGCTGCTGCGCGGAGCGGAACTCGTCCTGCTGGTCGAGCGCCTCGGCGACGGCGGCCCGCTGCCGGGTCATGCGAGTCACGTACACACCTCCTGGTCGGTTCGCGCTCGTTCGCCCGGCAGCTCGACGTCGTCGGGCAGGTCCGGGTGCGGGTCCTCGACGGGCCCCCGCCGCGCGACGAGCGGACGCACGGCGGCAGCTACAGCGTAAACCGCGATGGCCAGCACCACGATTGTCGCCCCGGGTGACACGTCCTGGAAGTAGGTGATAGTCAGGCCCGTCACGCAGACGACGACGCCGACGACGCTCGCCACGCCCATGGTCCGCGCGAACGAGTGCGTGAGCTGCTGCGCCACCGCGACCGGCACGATCATCAGGGCGCTGACCAGCAGCAGGCCCACCACCCGCATCGCCACCGTCACGGTCAGCGCCGACACCACGGCGACCATCGCGTTGAGCAGCCACACCGGCAGCCCGGAGGCGACGGCGAAGTCCTCGTCGTGGCTCACGGAGAACAGCGCGGCGCGCAGCCCGATCCCCACGACGAGGATCAGCGCGGACAGCACGACGGTGAGCACGAGGTCGGTGCCGGACACGGTCGAGATGGAGCCGAACAGGTACTGCATGAGGTTCCCGTTCGAACCGCCGGCGATGCCGATCAGGAGCACGCCGCCCGCGATACCGCCGTAGAACATGATGGCGAGCGCGAGATCCCCGGAGGTGCGTCCCCGCCGTCGTACCAGCTCGATCGCGAGGGCGCCGCCGACGGCGGCGACCACCGCCCCGGGCACGGCGAGCGCGTCGGGGGCGATCCCGAGGGCAGCCCCGATGAGCCAGCCGAGGGCGACGCCGGTGAGGGCGATGTGCCCGATGCCGTCGCCCAGCAGGGACAGTCGGCGCTGCACCAGGTAGGTCCCGACGACGGGCGCGCTGAGACCGACGAGGAGCGCGGCCAGGAGCGCCCGCTGCATGAACGGGTCTGTCAGCATCCAGCCGAGTTCGGTGAACAGGTTCACGACACCACTTCCTCGGGGCTTCCGTTGACCGGGTTCTGGGTGAGCGGCGCGGCGCGGCGGTCCTCGTCGTCGTGCGGGTGCACGTGGCGGTGGCTCACCGCGTCGTGGTCGGGGCGGGGGCGCGGCGGGGCGCCGTCGTGCACGACGACGCCGTGCCGGAGCACGACGGCGCGGGTCACGATCCCGGCGAGCTCGCCGAGCTCGTGCAGGACGACGAGAACGGTGACGCCACGTTCGACGAGGCGCCGCACGCTCGCGGCGAACGCCTCCTGGCTGGGCCGGTCGACGCCGGCGACCGGCTCGTCGAGGATGAGCAGGCCGGGGTCGCGCACCAGGGAGCGCGCGATGAGCACGCGCTGCTGCTGCCCGCCGGAGAGCAGGTGCATGGCGGACTCGGCCCGGTCGGCGAGGCCCACCTGGTCCAGCGCCTCGCGCACGCGGGCGCGCCAGCCGCGCGGCAGCCACCAGCGACGCCCGCTGAGCAGGCCCGACGCGACCACCTCGGCGGCCGTGGACGGCACGCCCGTGCGGGCACCCACCCGCTGGGGAACGTAGCCGACCCGCTCCCACGCCACGCGGTCGGTCCCGAGGGTGGCGCCCAGCAGGCGGACCGTGCCCCGCGACGGCGTGGCCGTGCCGACGAGCGCCCTGACCAGGGTCGACTTACCCGAGCCGTTGGCGCCGAGCAGCGCGACCGCCTCGCCCGAGGGCACGGTCAGGTCGATGCCGCGCAGGATGTGGCTGGCGCCGGCATGCACGTGCAGGCCCTCGACCTCGATGGCGGGTTCGCTCACTCGCACACCAGCCCTTCCTCGAGGGCGGCCAGGTTCTCGCGCATGATGCTCACGTAGTCGTCGCCCGCGGCGGTGGCCTCCTCGCTCAGCCCCTCCAGCGGGTCGAGGGTGGCGGTCTCCAGGCCGAGGTCGCCGGCGAGGGTCTCGGCGACCTTCGGGCTCACCAGGGTCTCGGTGTAGATGGTGGTCACGCCGGTCTCGCGCGCGATGTCGCCGATCTCGCGCAGGCGAGCAGGCGACGGCTCCGTCTCCGGGTCGAAGGAGGCGAGGGCGGCCTGGTGGAGCGAGTAGCGCTCGGCCAGGTAGCCGAAGGCGGCGTGGCTGGCGACGAGCGTCGCGCCCTCGCAGGTGGCGAGGCCGTCGGCGAACTCCTGGTCGAGCTCTTCCATCTGCCGGCCGAGCTGCAGGGCTCCGGCGGCGTAGTCGTCCGCGTTCTCGGGGTCGATCACCGAGAGCTCGTCCGCCACGGCCTGGCCGAGCGCGGCCATGCGGCTGGGGTCGAGCCAGAAGTGCGGGTCGGTCGCGCCGTGGCCGTGGCCGTCGTCGTCGGCGTGCTCGTCCTCGTCGGCGTGGTCGTCTTCGCCTTCGCCCTCGCCCTCGTGAGCTTCTTCGTCCGCGTGCTCGTCCTCACCCGCGTGCTCGTCCTCGTCCTCGTCGGCGGAGCTCAGGTCGGCGAACGCGGCCGCGTCGACGACGTGCTCAGGCGCCCGCGTCTCGACGCCGTCGTCGACGGCGGCCTGCAAGCCGGACAGGAACACGACGAGGTCGACCTCGCCGATCCGGCGTGCCTGGGCCGGCGCGAGCTCGAGGTCGTGCGGCTCGGCCGCCGGCGGGGTGAGGTTCTCCACCGTCACGAGATCGCCCCCGACCTGCTGTGCGGCGTACTGAAGCGGGTAGAAGGAGGCGAGCACGGTCACGCCGTCGGACCCGGAAGCCCCGTAAGCCCCGGAGGCGCCGTCGGCAGAGCATCCGGCGACGAGGAGGGACGTCGCCGCCAGGGCGGCGGGCACGGCGAGAAGTCGGCGAGTCATGAGAACGATTCTCACGCTTTGTGAGAACGGATGTCAAACTTCCTCCTCTGTGGATTACCCAGAGGGTCTGCGGCCCGCGACGGGTAGGCTGGAGCCCGTCATTCCCACCGCTCTGCGGCGACCAATTCCACTGGAGAGATACCCCCGTGTCCGACAAGTCATCGCGCTCCGCGCAGACCGCCAAGCTCGACGCCGTCGTCTCGCTCGCCAAGAAGCGAGGTTTCGTCTTCCAGTCGGCGGAGATCTACGGCGGAACGCGATCGGCGTGGGACTACGGCCCGCTGGGCGTCGAGCTCAAGGAGAACATCAAGCGCCAGTGGTGGCGTGCGATGGTGACCAGCCGGAGCGACGTCGTGGGCCTGGACTCGGCGGTCATCCTGCCGCGCCCCGTCTGGGTGGCCTCCGGCCACGTCGGCGCCTTCAACGACCCGCTGACGGAGTGCCTGAACTGCCACAAGCGGTTCCGCGAGGACCACATGGTCGAGGAGTTCGAGGAGCGGAAGGGCCGCGCCCCGGAGGGTGGCCTCGCCGAGATCGCCTGCCCCAGTTGCGGCACGCGCGGCCAGTGGACCGAGCCGCGCGACTTCAACATGATGCTGAAGACGTACCTCGGCCCGGTCGAGGACGAGTCCGGCCTGCACTACCTGCGGCCCGAGACGGCGCAGGGCATCTTCGTGAACTTTGCCAACGTGGCGCAGTCCGCCCGGATGAAGCCGCCGTTCGGCATCGGCCAGATCGGCAAGTCGTTCCGCAACGAGATCACGCCCGGGAACTTCATCTTCCGTACCCGTGAGTTCGAGCAGATGGAGATGGAGTTCTTCGTCACGCCCGGCGAGGACGAGACCTGGCACCAGTACTGGATCGACTACCGCACCGACTGGTACACGGACCTGGGCATCGCGCGCGACAACCTGCGCCACTACGAGCACCCCAAGGACAAGCTGTCCCACTACTCGACGCGCACGGTCGACATCGAGTACCGGTTCGGCTTCACGGGCAGCGAGTGGGGCGAGCTCGAGGGCGTCGCGAACCGCACGGACTTCGACCTGAAGACCCACGCGGAGCACTCGGGCAAGGACCTGCAGTACCGCGACCCGGCGACGAACGAGAAGTACTACCCGTACGTCATCGAGCCGGCCGCGGGCCTGACCCGGTCCCTCATGGCCTTCCTCATCGAGGCCTACGACGAGGACGAGGCGCCGAACACCAAGGGTGGCGTGGACAAGCGCACGGTGCTGCGACTCGACCCGCGTCTGGCGCCGGTCAAGGTCGCGGTGCTGCCGCTGTCCAAGTCGGCGGAGCTGCTGCCCACCGCGGAGAAGATCGCCGACGAGCTGCGCCGGTACTGGAACATCGACTACGACGTGACCCAGGCGATCGGCAAGCGCTACCGGCGCCAGGACGAGATCGGCACGCCGCTGGCCGTCACGGTCGACTTCGACACGCTCGAGGACCAGGCGGTCACGGTGCGCCACCGCGACTCCATGCAGCAGGAGCGCATCGCGATCGACCAGCTCGTCACCTACCTGGCGGGCCACCTCCCGGGCGTCTGATCCGAGGCGGTGACAAGCGCCGGGGAGGGCGGTCCCTCAGGGGCCGATCACCCCGGCGCTTCGCGTACCCGGCGTCGATCACTGCGGTAGCTCGGAAGATCGGGCCGTTCGCTGACGTTGTCCCGGGGGTGATGATCGGCGAAGCCTCCCGGGTCAGCGGCGCGAGTGCGAGGTCGTTGCGGCACTACGAGGACGAGGGGCTGATCGTGCCCGGCCGGTGCGGCAACGGGTTCCGCGACTACTGCCGGTCCACGATCGACCGCGTGCTCGTCATTCGCTCACTGCTCGAGTCGGGACTGCCCGTGCGGTTGATCCGGGAGATCCTGCCTTCTGTCGCTGACGGACCTGATGTCGGCGCCGACGCTGTCAGCGCGGAGTTCCTGCGCGAGGTGCAGCGCCATCGCGACCGTCTCGCGGCGCGCATTGCCGTCCTCCGCGATCAGCAGGCGGCGCTCGACGCCTACCTGCACGAGGCTCGTCGGACCGGGGACGGCGTGTGACCCCGGCGTCGGTGACTTGACCTTGACGTAAGTGTCAGGCTCATACGTTCGGCCTATGGAGATCGACGAGCAGCAGCACTCCACCGAACGGATGCGGGCCCTGGTCCAGCGGTCGGATCGGGGGCCGCGGGATCTGGCCCTCACGACCGATCGGCGTCGGCCCACGCCGGGGCCCGGCGAGTACCTGGTCCGCGTCGGCGCGGCCGGGATCAACTTCGCCGATGTCCTGCAGTCGCGGGGAAGCTACGAAGGCGGTCCGCAGACTCCCTACGTCGCGGGCTTCGAGGCCGCGGGCGAGATCGTGGGAGTCGGCCCGGATGCCGACGGGCTCCTCACGGACGGCCCGCACACCGGCAGTCCGGGCACCGACGGTCCGGACGCCAGCGGTCTGGATCTCCGCGACCCGGACGTCGACGGCTCGACACCGGTCCGCGGGAATCCCCGCGCCCCGCTCCCACTCGGGGCGCATGTCGTCGGCACCGGCCCCGGCGCCTTTGCCCAGTACATGACGATGCCGGTCTCCGAGGCGCTGCCCGTCCCGTCCGGGTGGAGCGACGCCGAAGCTCTCGGCCTGGTGCTGAACTGGGCCACCGCCTTGGCTGCGCTGAAGCCGCTGGGCGAGATCACGGCGGGTGACGTGGTGCTCGTGCACGCGGCGGCGGGAGGTGTGGGGCAGGCCGCGGTCCGCCTCGCCCGCCACCACGGCGCGCGGGTGATCGCCACGGCGGCGCCCGCCAAGCACGACACCGTCCGGGCACTCGGCGCCGAGGAGGTCCTGGACCGGTCTCGCCCGGATCTGGCTGCGGAGATCCTCCGCCTGACCGGCGGCGTCGACCTGGTCCTGGAGTCGGTGGGACGGGCCACGTTCGACGTCAGCTTGTCGGTCACGAAGCCCTTCACCGGCCGCGTGATCGTGTTCGGCGCCGCGTCCGGTGACGCCCACCTCAGCACGCACGACCTGATCTTCGCCCACCAGGTCCAGGTCCAGGGGCTGCATATCGGCGCGCTGGCGGCTGCGGTCCCGGCAACCTATCGATCGTTGCTCGCCGAGATCGAGGCGCTCATCGCCGACGGCGTCTACCCGCCCGGTACCCCTCAGATTCATCCCCTGGCCGAGGGCCGGGCAGTGCTGCTGCAGCTCGAAGCAGGCGGCACCAGCGGCAAGCAGGCCCTCGATCCCTGGCGCTGAGCAGCGTCCGTGAGGGCCGGCTGTCGGTCCGACTGGATCTTCGTGGTCCGCACTCTGCCGTCGCGGCGGGCAGTGGGAAAACTCGGGTGGCGCTGCCCGCGCCATTGTGGTGTCCGATTTGCGTCGATAGGGTGCAGGCATGTCCACAGGGAGTGGCCTGACAACGGCGGTCAACGACGACCGTGAGTTGGATCGGCGACGACTTGGCAGTGTGTGGCGCAGAGCGGGTTCTCTGCTCGTGGCGCTTGTCTCGGTGCTGGCCCTCGCTGGTTGCAGCCCCGTGCTCATTGGTTCGGTCGGTCTGACGCGCACCGACGACGGCGAGCTCGCGCTCCGGGTCGTTCCTTGCCCGGGGTATCCGATCCGGGAGGTCACGCTGGAGGAGTACGTTGTGCCGACCGGTGATCCGTGGGACTGGGAATCCCCTCCGACTGTGGAACGAGATGTCTTGTTCCATTGGACGCCGGGCGAGGCAATTGGGAGCCCAACGACGGTGCCTCTCGATGCCGAGGTGGAGACCAGCCTGCGCGATGGCCAGAAGTACTGGGCGCAAGGAGGAGGGGAGGAGGCCACGGGTTTCGCCCTGTTCACGTCGTCCGACATCTCTTCCCTTCAAGCCGGTGAGATCTTGACGCGCGGTGCGGACGCCAATGACGAGGAGACCTCGACGACCTTCACGGACGACGAGTTCGTAGCGGTCACCGTCGACTATTGCCCGTGACTGGTGCGTTGTCGGGCCGTCAGGATGGGCCCATGAGTGCGCAGACGGTGACGTGTGGCGGCCGACCGGGCCGGAGGAACTGGCGCTGGTCGAGGCGTCGGGGTGGCGAGCGTGGCCGCCGCGGCTGGTGGACCAGCCGATCTTCTATGTCGTCGGCCGCATCCTGATGTCCCTACGCGTGCGCGTCGCCGAGTCCGAGGTGGTCGAGGAGCTCAGGGATGCGTGAGGCCAGGGCAGTGAGGACCAGGCGGTCGTCCACCCGGTCGTAGTGGTGCGCGGTGAGATTGCGCATGCGAGAGATGCCGACCCAGTCGACGCCGTCGTGGGCGTCCTTGTACGCGTCAGGAAGCTTCTCCACGACGGTGGCGACCTGGATCACGATGTGCCGACCGTTGTTGCGGAGCACCCGGCCCGCAGGTGAGGCGTCGAGGTAGGCGTCGATTCCTTGCGCGACGGTATAGGCAGCGTCGGCACCGAACGCCGACAGATCTTCCAGGCGGCGTTCGATGCGCAACCTGTCGGAGGGTGTGAGGCCGTCGGTCACAGCGGCACCGCCTCGCGGCGCGCCTGCTCCGTCACGCGGCTGTCGGCCCGTGCATCGATCACATCGACGGGGAACGTGAGGAGCTCAGCGAGGTCCTCCTCCAGCGCGAGCAGGTCGACGACGTCGTAGTCGTCGGTGAAGGCGACCATGAGATCGATGTCGGATCGCGCGTCGTCCTCCCGGCGCGCCACGGAACCGAACACGACCGGTGCGGGGAGACCTACGGCCGCGAACCGGGCCACCACCTCGTCATGCAGCGCGCCGAGCGCGGTCGAGGGCCTCATGTCCAGCGCGGCGTCAAGCGCTTCGCGTGTGGCAGGGGACGGCGTCCTCGCACCGGTCTCGATCGCCGCGATCAGCGGCTGGCGCACACCAGAGCGACGCTCCAGCTCCCGCTGGGAAAGCCCGAGGATCTGGCGACGTCGTCGAACGCGACTCGAGTAGGCCATGAGGTAGATGACAACTCGGCGCGTTATCACTGGCCTCGGCGTCGATCGGTCGGTCAGGTGCCCGCGGGAGATGTGCAGCGAAAGTGCCACAGAAGTGCCACAAAGATGCTCTGGCAGATCGGCCTCAAGGTACGCGGGGCCGCGGCCGGTCGAGGCGGCAGTCCTCGGGACCGCACCCGGGATTCCGAACGTGCTGTGACCCGTGCTGCCGAGCGTGGTCCGGCGATTCATGGCCTGGTTGGCGTGCCCCTTGTTCTCAGGCGTCGAAGTCGTAGCGCAGGACGTGGGCGGAGGCGTCCCCCTCGCCGACCCCCGCCGAGGAGGTAGTGCTCGGCGAGGAACCAGCGCAGTGCTTCCGGGCTGACGGCGTCGGCTGGGACCCGGCGGACCCGGCGTCGGGCAACGCCTGGGAGAACCAGGCGATGTTCGGCTTCGACGACCGGCTGCTGCCGCTGGTCACGGCGGAGTTGGCCCCGGACCCGACCCGCTGACCACCTAGGCCGCTGCCGAACCGCAGGCTGAGTCACGCCTCCGCTGCCGAACCGCAGGGTGAATCGTTCGAATCGCCAATTTGAACGATTCACCCTGCGGTTCGGCAGCAGGCATGTGACTCAGCCTGCGGCTCGGGTGACCAGCCGGGCGGCCGACCAGCCGGCCGACCGATCAGCCGACCGTCCGACAGGCTCAGCCGAAGTTGACGCCCTGGGCCAGCGGCAGTTCTTCCGAGTAGTTGATCGTGTTCGTCGCGCGGCGCATGTACTGCTTCCACGCGTCCGAGCCGGACTCGCGCCCGCCGCCGGTGGACTTCTCGCCGCCGAACGCCCCGCCGATCTCCGCGCCGGACGTGCCGATGTTCACGTTCGCGATGCCGCAGTCCGACCCGGCTTCCGAGAGGAAGCGCTCCGCCTCGCGCGCGTCCAGCGTGAAGATCGAGCTGGACAGGCCCTGCGGGACGTCGTTGTGCAGGGCGATCGCCTCGTCCAGGGTGTCGTACGTCATCACGTACAGCACGGGGGCGAACGTCTCACGCCGGACGACGGCGGTCTGGGCGGGCATCCGCACGATCGCCGGCGTCATGTAGGTGGCCCCGGAAGCGCCGTCGACCGTCACCTCACCGCCGCCGACGAGCACCTCGCCGCCGTCGGCCCTCGCCTCCGCCAGCGCCTCGGCCATGCGCTCCGCGGAACCGGCGTCGATCAGCGGCCCCACCAGGGTGCCGTCGGCGCGCGGGTCCCCGATCGGCAGGCCCTCGTACGCGCGGACCAGCCGGGCGACGACGTCGTCCACGACCGACGAGTGCACGATCAGGCGGCGCAGCGTCGTGCAGCGCTGGCCCGCCGTGCCCGCCGCCGAGAAGACGACGCCGCGCGTGGTCAGGTCCAGGTCCGCCGACGGCGTCACGACGGCGGCGTTGTTCCCGCCGAGCTCCAGCAGGTAGCGGCCCATGCGCCCGGCGACCACCGGCGCCACGGCGGCGCCCATCCGCTCCGACCCCGTGGCGGACAGCAGTGCGACCCGCTTGTCCGCGACCAGTGCCTCGCCGGCCTCGAGCTCGCCGAGCACCAGGCGCGACACCTCGGACGGGTAGCCGGCCTCGACGAGCGCCCGGTCCAGCAGGGCCGCCGACCCGATCGCCGACAGCAGCGTCTTCTCGCTCGGCTTCCACACCACGGTGTCGCCGCAGACGAGCGCGATCGCGGTGTTCCACGACCACACGGCGACCGGGAAGTTGAACGCGCTGATCACGCCGACGACGCCGAGCGGGTGCCACGTCTCCATCAGGCGGTGGCCGGGACGCTCCGACGGCACGGTGCGCCCGCTGATCGACCGCGACAGCCCGAGCGCGTAGTCGCAGATGTCGATCATCTCCTGGACCTCGCCCAGGGCCTCGCTGGTGATCTTGCCCGCCTCGATCGTCACGAGCTCGGCGAGATCGGCCTTGTGTTCGGCGAGGAGCTCGCCGAACCGCTTGATGACGTGCCCGCGCGCGGGGGCGGGCACGGAACGCCAGGTCGTGAAGGCGTCGGCGGCCTGGCCGACGGCGGCGCGGGTCTCCTCGGCGCCGTCGCGGCGCACCGTGACGATCCGCTCGCCGGACAGGGGCGAACGCACTGGGACGCCCGTGTCCTCGCCGGCTTCGGGGACGCTCGCGCCGAGGCGTTCGAGCGCGGCGAGGGCCGCGTCGCGAAGCTCGGCGCTGAGGGGCGAGACGGACTGCGCCGGGGTGGTGGCGGTCATGGTTGTCCTCCGGGGGTGGTGGAAGTGGTCAGGGTTTCAGGGTCGACGCCGAGTGCCGCGGCGGCCGAATGGCGCGACCGGTCGACCTGTCGAGCATAGAGCTCGAACGGGTCGAGCAGGTCGCGGCCCAGGGCACCGGCCATCCAGTCGTCGTCGCGCTCGGCACCGGCCTGGCCGGCGTCCATGGCGCCCTCCTCGGTGAGGTTGGACTGGAAGATCCCGGCGGCGGAGCGCGGCAGGAAGTCCTCGTAGACGACGGGCGTGCGGATGACACGGGGTGCCCGGGTCCCGGCGAGTGCGCCGTGGTCGACGGCGCCACCAGGGTTCGCGGCGCCTCCGGAGTCTGCGGCGTCATCGGGGTTCGCGGTGCCGTCGACGCCGGGTCTGCCGTCGTCTCCGAGCCCGCCGTCGAGCCCGCCGTCGTCGTCGGGCATCAGCTCGTAGGTGAAGTACCCGAGCTCCTGGTCGGCGAGGGCCGACTCGGTGACCGGGAAGGTCCGCTGCCAGACCCCGCGGCCGATCCTCTGGCGCTCGGCCTCGTCGGCTCCGCCCGCACGCTCGTCGATCTCGGCGACGGCGGCGTCGTACGCGGCGCGCCCGGTGCGGGTGAGCGCGATCCCGCGCGCCTCCACCTCGCCGAACCGCACGCGCAGCGAGTCCTCGACGACCTCGCCGGCGAGCGTGCGGAAGGCGCGCGGCTCCGCGAGCGCGCGGAACGACGTCTGGCGCAGCAGCACGTCCGGTCCCTCCCAGCGGGGCGGGCCCTGGATCGCGGGGATCATCGTGATGCCGCGGGCGGTCATGCGGGCGTACAGGTCGTCGATGTCCAGCACGCGCGGGGTGAGGTGGTTGATGTGCGTGGATGCGACCCCGCCGATGTCGGCGGCGACGGCGGACACGGCCTCCAGCTCGCGGTACCAGGCCTGGTCCACGGGCTCGCGGGAGAGCTCGAACGCCTCGGTCGCGAGGCGCAGGAACTCGGCGGCGGCGTCGGCCGGCAGTCCGCCCTCGGCCTCGGCGCGGTCGGCGAGCCGCAGGAGCTCGGGCCCGAAGAGCACGCGCGCGCCGAGGAACTCCTCGAGGCGGCGCTCCTGGTCGCCGGTGAAGAACCGCCGGTCGCCCGGCACCAGCATCGAGGTGAAGACGCGGAACGGGTTGCGGGCCAGCTCGTCGCGTTCGATCGGCCGGAACGCGGTCGAGATCACCGGGACGGACGACGACGAGGCGTCGCGCAGGTCGTAGAAGCCGACCGGGTGCATCCCCATCGCGCCGAAGACCCGCGCCACCTGCGCGATCTCGGTGGGCGTCCCGACGCGGATCGCGCCGTGCCGCTCGGCGGTGACGCGGTCGATCGAGCCGAGCCTCTCGGCGTCGGCACCGTGTGTGGCGATGACGTCGGCGTTGACCTCGTGGCTGACCTCCAGGAGCGTGGTGTAGGCGGGCACCTCCTTCCCGTACATGTCCGACAGCGATCGGGCGAATGCCGCCCGCAACTGCCAGGGCTCAAGGAATTTCTCCTGAGACATGCCCCATCCTTCCCTCACGGCTTGTGGCACATGGTGCTATCGCCAGAATCTTTCCACGCCGAGGGGGGTTACGTCGATGTCCGGTTCCTGCTGTTCCAGGAAGTCGCGCATGACCTCGCCGACCGCGGGCGCGACGCGCGCCGCCGCGCCGTCGAACCCGGTCGCGTACAGCAGCCCGGAACCGTGGGAGCCCAGCAGCGGCAGCCCGTCCGGGGTCTCGGTCCGCGTGCCCAGCCACCCCGGGGCGAGCGGCGCCTCACCGAGGGCGGGCGCGCACAGCGCCGCCGCCCGCCGCAGCACGGGCACGAGCCGCGGCTCGTGCCCCGCCTCCAGGGGCCGGCCGGGCCGCTCGACGCCGAGCATCACGCGGTCCGGCTCGGCGTTCGCGAACCAGAACGTGGAGCCGACGTCGATGGTCACCGGGACCTGACCCGGCCGCGGGACGAGCGGCAGGGTGAAGCCCAGTGCGCGCCGTCGGGCGGCGAGCGGGAGGTGGAGGGGGCCTCGGTCCGCGGCGGCTCCGGAGGACGGGACCGGGATCGTCGAGCCGGCCGGCGGGCCCGGGATCACCGCGAGCCCGGAGCCCAGGTCCGAGGCCGCGAGCCGCGCGGAGTGCGCGCCGACGCACAGCACGACCGCGCCGGTGCGCACCTTCCCGTGCTCCGTCCAGGCCGCCGCCACCGCGCCACCGGCCCGTTCGATCCCATTGACCATGCAGTGCTCGCGCAGTATCGCTCCCCGGTCCGACGCGGCGGCGAGCAGATCGGCCGCGGCGGCTCCCGGGGTGTGCCACCGCTCGGCGGCGATGAGGGCGGCGCCCGCGTACTGCCAGGCGGCGACGTACGGATTGAGCACCGCGGCGTCCTGCGCGCGGATCATCATGCTGTCCAGGCCGCGCGCGGCCTGTCCTGCGACGGCCTCCGTGTACGCGGCCACGAGGTCGTCGTCGGGCAGCAGGTGCAGGCTCGCGCGAGTCGACGCACCGTGCCCGACGCCGGACCCGGGGCGGGCTGGGAGGTCCGCGTACAGCTCCGCGCTGCGGCGGGTGAGCGCCTCGAGCGCCAGCCGGGCGGACGGGGGAGGGGACCCTGCCGCGGCGTCGTGACCGGCGACGCCGGCCCGGGCGCCGCGACCGTCCGGGCTGCCGGTCCCGCCGTCGCCGCTCCCGGTCGCGGCGGGCGGGAGCTGCCCTCCGGTGCCGGGCCCCGCGAGCGGCACGGGCGGCGCGGCCCGGCGTGCCGTGGCGGAGAAGTGAGTCGGCCCGGCGCCGTCGGGCAGGGTGAACGCCTCGGCGAGCAGCACGCTCGCGCCGGCGTCGGCCAGCTGGTACGCGACGGCGGCCCCGATGGCGCCACCACCGGCGACGACGACGTCGACCGTCCTCGGCAGAGCGCCCTGCCTGCTCCGTCGGACGGCGGGGATCGGCATGCGCACAGATTGTGCCAGCGGGGCATCGGTCCGGCAGATCACACCGCGGGGCGGCGGAAATGCGGCGGGTGTGAGCCTGGATCAGCCGCCGCTGACGCTGAGTTCCGCCTCGCGGAGTTTGGCCTCGAACTCCGCGTCCAGGTCGCGGGAGTCCAGCCAGCCGTAGGGCAGGTGCGGGGTCTTCGGCGTGCCGGCGCGGCCGCGCTGTCCCTCCGCATCGGCGCCCGGGTAGCCGACCGACAGGTCCAGGGCGTCGAGCAGCTCGCGCAGCTCCGCCAGCGAGGAGACGCGGGCGAGCGCGTGCCGGGCCTCGCCGCCCACGGCGTAGCCCTTGAGGTACCAGGCCATGTGCTTGCGCAGGTCGCGCACGCCGCGGTGCTCGTCGCCGTCGTAGTAGTCGACCATCAGCTCGCCGTGCCGGTGCACGACGTCGGCCACCTCGCGCAGGCCCGGCCGCACGCGGGTGTCCGAGCCGTTGAAGGCGGCGGCCAGGTCGGCGAAGAGCCAGGGGCGGCCCTGGCAGCCGCGCCCGACAACCACGCCGTCGGCCCCCGTGCGGCGGACCATGTCGATCGCGTCCTCCGCGGACCAGATGTCGCCGTTGCCGAGCACCGGCACGGTGCGGACGGTCTCTTTGAGGCGGGTGATCGCCTCCCAGTCGGCGACGCCGGAGTAGTGCTGCGCGGCCGTGCGGGCGTGCAGGGCGACGGCGGTGACGCCGAGGCCCTCGGCGATGCGCCCGGCCTCGAGGTAGGTGAGGTGGTCGTCGTCGATGCCCTTGCGCATCTTGACCGTGACCGGGATGCCGTACGGCTCGGCGGCGCCGACGGCCTCGCGCACGATGTCGGTGAAGAGCTGACGCTTCCACGGCAGGGCTGCGCCACCGCCCTTGCGGGTCACCTTGGGCACGGGGCAGCCGAAGTTGAGGTCGACGTGGTCGGCGCGGTCCTCGGCGGCGATGATCCGGACCGCGGCGCCGACCGTGGCCGGGTCGACGCCGTACACCTGGGCGGACCGGGGTGACTCGTCGGCGCCGAACGTGACGATCCGCAGCGCGGCCTCGTTGCGCTCCACGAGCGCGCGGGAGGTGACCATCTCCGCGACGTACAGGCCCGGGTCGAACCCCGTGCTCCGCCCGGCCTCGCGGCACAGCGTGCGGAACGCGCGGTTCGTGACGCCCGCCATGGGCGCGAGCACCACCGGGGTCGCCACGGTGATCGGCCCGATCCGCAACGGAGGCAGGACGGGGGCCGGCGCGGGCGTGTCGGCACGGTCGAGAAGGGAAGTCACGCGCCCCATTGTCCCAAACCCGCGCGCCGGTTCGACGTCGGCTACGTCACGGTCACCCGGGACCCGATGCTCCCGCCCGCGACCACGCCGTTGCGCGACCACGCCATTGTGCGACCACGCCATTTTGACTCATGGTTGCGCTCCCACCAGGCGAAATGGCGTGGTCGCGCTCGAATGGCGTGGTCGGCGCCGGTCGGCCGTCGTCCGGTGCCGCTTTCCTTTCCGTCGGGACCTCTGTATCGTCTTGCAACGACGTTCGGAAAATCTTGCAGCAGAGTTGCTGCACACCAGATCAGTACTACCCCGGGAGACGCAATGACGCGCCGAACTCCGTTGTTCGCCCTTCTCACAGCACTGGTCGCGGCCCTCGCGACCATGGCCACGCTGGGCCTTCTCACCGTCACCTCCAAGGACGCGGCCGCCAGTACGCCGCCGCGCGGCGACAGGGACGTGATCCTCAACCTCTTCCAGTGGACGTGGGACTCCGTGGCCGCGGAATGCACCAGCACCATCGGACCCGTCGGCTTCGGCTACGTTCAGGTGTCCCCGCCCAGCGAGCACGTCACCGGCACCCAGTGGTGGACCTCCTACCAGCCGGTGTCGTACCAGATCGAGTCCAAGCTCGGCACGCGCGCCGAGTTCGCGGCGATGGTGGACGCCTGCCACTCGGCCGGCGTCGGCGTCATCGCGGACGCCGTCGTGAACCACATGGCCGCGGACTCCGGGTCCGGCGTCGCAGGCAGCACCTACGAGCAGGACTCCTTCCCCGGCATCTACTCCGCCCCGGACTTCAACGACTGCAGGACCGACATCACCGACTACGGCGACCGCTGGGAGGTGCAGAACTGCCGCCTGGTGAGCCTGCAGGACCTGCGCACCGGCTCCGACTACGTGCGCGCCCGGCTCGCGGACTACCTGGACGACCTGACCTCGCTCGGCGTCGACGGCTTCCGCATCGACGCGGCCAAGCACATGCCCGCGGAGGATCTCGCCGCGATCAAGGCGCAGTCCTCCGGGTCGTTCTGGGTCCAGGAGGTCATCGGCGCCGCCGGCGAGCCGATCCAGCCGTCCGAGTACACGGGCAACGGCGACGTGCACGAGTTCGACTACGGCCGCCAGCTCAGGAGCGACTTCGACGGCCAGATCAAGAACCTGCGCTACATCGGCGACAACAAGCTGCCGAGCGACGTCGCGAGCGTGTTCGTCGACAACCACGACACCGAGCGCAACGGCGAGACGATGAACTACCAGTGGGGCGCCAAGTACCTGCTGGCCAACACGTTCATGCTGTCCTGGCCGTACGGGTCGCCCACCGTCTACTCGGGATACGAGTTCTCCGACCACAATGCCGGCGTGCCCGGATCCACCGACACCACCGTGCCCGACGCGAACTGCGACGGCGTGTTCACCTGCACCCAGCGCCGGACCGAGATCCAGGGCATGGTGGGCTTCCACAACGAGGTCGCCGGCACCGGCGTGACGAACTGGTGGGACGACGGCAACAACAACATCGGCTACGGCCGCGGCCAGAGCGGCTACGTCGCGATCAACAACACCGGCTCGTCCGTGAGCCGGACCTACCAGACCTCGCTCCCGGCGGGGACGTACTGCGATGTCGTGGCTTCCTCGGACTGCTCGGTCACGCTGACGGTGGACGGGTCGGGTCAGTTGAGTGCGACGCTGCCGGCGTACGGTTCGCTCGCCGTGCACGTGGGCGCGACGTCGGGCAGCTCGCCGTCTCCGTCGCCGTCGCCGGAGGACGGTGACGTCTCCGTCGCGGTGTACGCCGAGACCGTGTGGGGCCAGAACGTCTACGTGGTGGGCGACCGGCCCGAGCTCGGGTCCTGGACGCCGGCGAACGGCGTCGCGCTGTCGGCCGCCTCGTACCCGACCTGGACCGGCACGGTTGACCTCCCGGCCGGCACCACGTTCGAGTACAAGTACGTGAAGATCGACGAGAGCGGGAACGTGACCTGGGAGAGCGGGGGGAACCGCACCGCCACGGTCGGCGCGGACGGCTCCCTCACCCTGAACGACACCTGGAAGTAGCGCCGCACGAGGCACGTGGGTCGGTGTGATCGGTCCTTCTGTGAGTGATCGGCACTTGAATCTGCCGATCACTCACAGAAGGACCGACCACACCGACACCTGCTGTGAACGTCCACCTCGCGATCGCGGGAGAGGGCTCGGGTCCCGGCGTCCGGTCGCGCTACGGCTCGATGCCGTAGTGCTCGCGAATATCCCTGAGGCTCGGGTTCCCGTTGAAGCCGAGGTCGGCCGGATGCACATCGATCGCGGCGTCCTCGGTCACGTAGTTGACGTACGCGACCGTCGAGTTCTCCAGGTCGGCCGACGACGCGTAGGCCCGGAGCACCTCGTCGAGGATCGTCAGCGCCTGGTCCGAAGTTTCTGCGGCGAGGGTCACCCTGCCTTCCTGCTGCGGATTGCCGAACGACTCGGTGCAGGTGAACTCGGCCGCCGAGACGCCTGCCACGCTCAGTGCGGCGGACTCGAAAGCCTCCTCGCAGTCCTGGAGCGACGACGTCGAGGCGCATCCGCCGACGGCGAGAGCGACGCCGGCGACCAAGGCCGCCGTGGCAGGCACGCGTCCGTGTCGTGTCATGGTCAGTGGGTCCTCCCGAGCTGGATGTCGACGGCACTCGTCTGCGAGTCGTTGTTCTCGCCGAGGAAGCCGGCTTCGATGAGCTGCTGCTGGTAGGCGGCGACTGCGGGATCGTAGGCCGGGTTGTCCGGGTTCGGGTCGGTCGCCTCGGCGATCGAATCCGTGTACTTCTCGTGCGAATGGTTGCCCAGCACATCGTACGGAGCGACGCCGTCAGGACTGTCGAACGTGACCTCGGTGTGGTTCTGGCCGGCCTGCTCGGACCCGCTCGGGATCGGGATCAGCGGGGCGGCCGGGTTGTAAAGACCGTCACCCATGTCGAGGGCAGGCACCGCGTCGTACTCGTGCTGCATCTCCAGCACGCTGACGCTCGGGTCGATGTGATCGCTGTCGATCGGCGCGCCGAGCGTGATCGCGTTCGTCACGTTGTACTCGGACACGAAGTCGGAGTCCGAGAGCAGGTCGGCCACGGTCATACCGCCCTGCGAGTGGCCCACCATCAGGACCTCGGCGCCCGGAGGGATGTCCGCGTTCTGCATCGCCAGCTCGACCGCCTCCGTCATCGAGGAGGTGCCGCCGCCCGCCGTGATGAGGTTCCCCGCCAGGTCGTTGGGAATGTCGCCCGTTCCGGGAGTCCAGGGTTCCGTTCCCGGGACGCTGACGATGACGCGCGGCCCGTCCGGCGTGTCGATGGTCGTGATGCGGACGTTGCCGTCGCCCGCCTGGTACGCGTCGGTGACGCTCTGCGTGATGTCGTCGAGCTCATGCGGGACGGTGACGTCGTTCTCGTCGACCGGCTGCGGCTCGCCCGCGTACGGATCGCCGTCGTCGAACAGGTTCAGGTCCACCATGCCGCCGGTGCCGGCCGTGATGAGGGTGTCGACCCAGGCCCCTTCGAGCATCAGTCCGGAGGCGATCACCTCGGTCGTGCGGGGCCACTCGCCGTCGAGGATCGAGCCGCCGGTGGCGTCCCAGAACAGACCACCCGCATCCCCGAGGTTGCTGAAGCTGTCCCCGATCGTCGATCCGGCGTCCGCGAGCCCGTCGCCGATGTCGGAGGCCGTGTCCGTGATCCAGTCCCCGGCGTCCGACGCCGTGTCCGTGATCCAGTCCCCGAGGTCGGACGCCTGATCGGTGATCCAGCCGGCGCCGTCGGACACCTGGCCGCCCAGCCAGTCGATCCCGTCCCCGGCGTCGTCGAGGCGGTCGCCGAACCAGTCGAGCACACCGCCGCCGTCGTCGGCCTCGCCGGAGATCTCCGCCGTCACGCCCGCGAAAGGGCTCTCGGCCTGGACCGAGCCCGTGGCGGTCGCCCCCGCGAAGGCGCCGCCGCCGTCCGAGTCGGTGGTGTCCTGCTGGTCGTCGGCGTTCTGCGCGGCCTTGTCGCCCGCACCCCGCAGGGCGTCCGCCGCGAGGGTCAGGGACGGGGCGAGGTCGCTCGACCACAGGTCGCGCATCTGGTCGACGTTCGGGCCCCAGCCGTCGAAGCCGAACACGACACCGTCGACGAGCTGACGGGCGGACTCCAGGTTCTGGGCGGATCGCTCGAACGTCCGGGACAGCTCCCGGACCTGCTCGATGTCCTGGCCCCACAGGTTGTCGCTCATCCGGCCGTCCCCACCCGGGCGGTGGCGTCGATGGCCCCGGTCAGGGCCCACCGCAGCTCCTTCGCGACGGAGCCCGCGGGACGGGCGACGAGCCTCAGGTCGTCGCCGTCGATCCGTACGTCGATCAGTCGGCCGTCGGCCACCGACCACAGGCGGCCCCACACCATCACCGGGACGTCGCCGCCACGCCAGGCCTCGACCTGCACGCGCAGGTTGCACTCCTCGCGGCCCAGGAGCTCCTGCGCGTCCTCGAACGCCAGGGTCAGGGGCTCGTCGTCGTCCACGGCCGCCGACGCCGGCGCACGCAGCAGCTCCGTGTCCGGCAGGGTCCGGGCGAGCGACTGCCACAGTTCGTCGGGACCGGTGAACGTGAACTGCGCGCCGGGCTCCGCCCGGACCTCGCCCTCGACCGACGCGATGCGCTGCGCCGCGATCACCGTCTGCCCGCCGACCATCGTCAGCCGGGAGCGCACGCCACGATCCCCGGCCGTCGTCACCACCAGCGCTCTGACGGGGGCGTCCAGATGGTCCGCGAAGACCCCGGCCACGCCGTCCGTCGCACCCGCACGTGCGGCACGTTGCAGTTGCCGCCATTCCTCGGTCTCGACCCGCAGGGTCCTGGAGCCGGGCATCTTCAGAGCCTCTCGCCGGATGGATATCGCCCTATTTCGGGGCGAACCTAGCCAGCGTCCGGCGAGAGCGCTACGGAAGTCGGAGGGGAAGAAATCCCCATTGCGCGGGTCGCGGAGAGCCGCGCGGGTGTGCGACACGGCGTCCGAGGCCCGGGTTTCCAAGGATTTCCCGGCGTCGGAACCGCCGGTGCGACGTTCACCGGGGGCGCGTCATCGCCGGGCAGGACGGACCGGCCTTTCAGCCAGGGCCGAAACGTGCAGCCGTGCGGGCGCGGCAGGCGCGGGGCCGGGCCGCGCCCGCCGGCAGGTCAGGCGCGGAGCCAGACCGTCGTGTCCGTCGGGAGGCCCGTGCCCTCCGGCGACGTGGCCAGCGGGCCCGAGGCGATCAGGACCTCGGCGTCCCCGGGCAGCGCGACCGGCGTCTTCCCCAGGTTCGTGAGGACGACGACGTCGGCCACGCGGAGCGCGACCACGTCCTTCGCGTGCTCGTACCCGGCCACCCAGGCGAGTCCGCCCTGGCCGAGGCGCTCGGCCCGGCGCACGCCGAGCGCGGCGCGGTACATCTCGAACGTCGAGCCGTCGACGCCGTACTGCTGGTCCGCGGCCAGTGCGCGGTAGGAGCCGGGCTGGGGGAGCCACGTCGCCTCCGACGAGCCGAAGCCCAGGCCGGGCCGGTCCGCCTCCCAGGGCAGCGGGATGCGGCAGCCGTCGCGGCCGGTCTCGGCGCCCTGGGTGCGGAAGAAGGCAGGGTCCTGGCGGACGTCGTCGGGCAGCGTCGTGTGGTCGGGCAGCCCGAGCTCCTCGCCCTGGTACAGGTACGCGGAGCCGGGCAGGCCGAGCATGAGCAGGGTGGCCGCACGGGCGCGGCGCAGGCCGAGCTCGGCGTCGGGCTGCGGGTCCTCGGGGCCGATGCCGTTCATCGGGCCGTCGGCCATCCTGTCGAGGCCGAGGCGCGACGCGTGCCGCACGACGTCGTGGTTCGACAGCACCCAGGTGGTGGGGGCGCCGACGGCGTCCATGGTCTCGAGCGACTCGGCGATGACGCCGCGGATCCCCGCCGCGTCCCACTTCGTGGTGAGGAACGCGAAGTTGAACGCCTGCTGCATCTCGTCGTCGCGGACGTACCGTGCGAGGCGGGACATCGGGCTGACCCAGGCCTCGGCGACGAGGCAGCGGTCGCCGACGTACTCGGCGAGCACCTTGTGCCAGGCGCGGTAGATCTCGTGCACGCCCTCCTGGTCGAACATCGGGCCCTCGTTCGAGCCGCCGGGGGCGCCGGTGGTCTCCGCCTGGTCCGCCGCGTCCGAGCCCTCGACCATGGCGACCTTGCCGCCCCAGTCGGGCAGGCCGTCCTCCTTGACCATGCCGTGCGCGACGTCGACGCGGAAGCCGTCCACGCCCCGGTCCAGCCAGAACCGCAGCACGTCCTCGAACTCGGCACGGACCTCCGGGTTCTGCCAGTTCAGGTCCGGCTGCGAGGAGTCGAACAGGTGCAGGTACCACTGCGGGCCGGCCGGTCCGTCGTCGTCGGCGGGCTCGAGCCGCGTCCACGCGGGGCCGCCGAAGATCGACCGCCAGTTGTTCGGCGGCTGGGCGCCGTCGGAGCCCTTGCCGTCGCGGAACATGTAGCGGTCGCGTGCCGGGGAACCGGCCGGGGCGGCGAGGGCCTCCTGGAACCAGACGTGCTGGTCGGAGCTGTGGTTCGGGACGAGGTCGACGATGACGCGCAGGCCGAGCTCGTGCGCGCGGGTGCGCATCGCGTCGAAGTCATCGAGCGTGCCGAACAGCGGGTCGATCTGCCGGTAGTCGGTCACGTCGTATCCCGCGTCCTTCTGCGGAGAGCGGTAGAACGGGCTGAGCCAGACTGCGTCGATGCCGAGCGTCGCCAGGTGGTCGAGCCGGGCCGTGATGCCGGGCAGGTCACCCATCCCGTCGCCGTTCCCGTCGGCGAACGAGCGCGGGTACACCTGGTAGATGACGGCGTCACGCCACCACTCGGTGCCCGGGGCGGGGGCGTGGACCTGGTCGCCGCCGGCGAGGGAAACGGCGGGGAGTTCGGTGCGAGTCATCGATGAATCGTCCTCGAGAAGTCGGGAATGTCGTCTGGGCCTGCTCGCGTCGGTCTGGGCACGACGCCACTGCAAGATTGTTGCAGCACGTTGCAGGGAGCGTACAGCCGATTCGCCTGTCGGGGCAGTGATCTACGCCCCGTCGGGGCCGTGACCTACGCGACGGGAGCCGCGCCCGTCGACCCGCGCACCACGAGCTCGGGCGTGAAGAGCAGCTCCGTGCGCGGCGCGCGCTCCCCGTGGATCTCGGTGAGCAGGGCGGAGACCGCCGCACGGGCCATGTCGGTCACGGGCTGGCGCACCGTGGTCAGCGGCGGGTCGGTGAACGCCACGAGCGGGGAGTCGTCGTACCCGACCACGGACACGTCGCCAGGCACGGACAGGCCGCGCTGCCTGGCGGCACGGATCGCGCCGAGCGCCATGAGGTCCGACCCCGTGACGATCCCCGTGTGACCTGCGGCGATGAGTTCGCTCGCGGCGGCCTGCCCGCCCTCCAGCGTGTACAGCGTGCCAACGATGTGCCGCTTCCTGACCTCCTCGGCGCTGTCGGCCAGCCCGTGGGCGACCACTTCGGCGCAGAACGCGTCGATCTTCCGCCGCGCGGGCACGAACCGGTCCGGCCCGATCGCGAGCCCGATCCTGCGGTGCCCCAGCGAGACCAGGTGACGCACCGACAGCTCGATGCTGGCGGCGTCGTCGGGGGAGACGAACGGCGCGTCGATCCCCTCGGCGTACCCGTTGACGAGGACGATCGGCATCCCGCGGCCGCGCAGCCGCTGGTACCGCTCGCGGGACGCACGCATGTCGGCGTGCTTGCCCGACGCGAACACGATCCCGTCCACGGCGTGGTCGAGGAGCGTCTCGACGTACTCGTCCTCGGTGGTGCCGCCGGGGGACTGGGTGCACAGCAGCGGCGTGTACCCGTGCTCGGTCAGCTGTGACTCGATGGCCTGCGCGAACGCGGGAAACACCGGGTTCGAGAGCTCCGGCACCACGAGGCCGACCAGCCCCGCGGGACGCGCACGCAGCGCCGCCGGGCGCTCGTAGCCGAGCACGTCGAGGGCGGTCAGCACGGCCTGCCGGGTCTCGCCGGCGACACCCGGCTTGCCGTTGAGCACGCGGGAGACCGTCGCCGTGGACACGCCGGCCTGGGCCGCGAGGTCGGAGAGTCGGGTGCGCACGAGAGGAAGCCTAGGTGACATCGCGTGTGTCGTCGTACTGGTCGTCCGCATCGTGTCGCCGTTTCGTCGTCGAACTGGTCCGAGGTGTCGCCGGACATCGTCCAGCGACGGGGCGGGTTCGCGCGAGGTCGTGACCGGCGCGTCCGCACACCGATGCTGAAACTTTATCGCAAGAACTTGCACAACACGTTGCAACGCATCTACGGTCAGCACCGTCGGACCGAGGGCGGCCGGCCTCACGGAGGCCGGCGGGAGCCGGCGCGGACGCGCCGGGCACGACGCCGTCGGACATGAACCAGGTCAGCGACCACGAGGTCATGGCCGTGAACCTACTGGGAGTACCGATGCGACGGAGCATCCTGACGGCGGCCACCGCCGTCACGGCAACGCTGGCGCTGGCCGCGTGCTCGGGCGGCGAGGAGCCGGCGGCCGAGGAATCGGCAGCGGCGCCCGAGCTCGAGGGCAGCCTGACGGTGTGGGTCGACGAGACCCGGATCGACATCTTCACCGAGCTCGCCGAGGACTACTCGGACGAGCGCGGCATCGAGATGGAGGTCGTGCAGAAGGCATCGGGCGACATCCGCGAGGAGTTCGTCCAGCAGGTCCCGACCGGTGAGGGACCGGACATCGTCGTCGGCGCCCACGACTGGACCGGCGAGTTCGTCACCAACGGCGTCGTCCAGCCCATCGAGCTCGGCGACAGCGCGGCGGGCTTCTCCGACGTGTCGATCGCCGCGTTCACCTACGACGGCGCCGTCTACGGCGTGCCCTACGCGGTCGAGAACATCGCCCTGGTCCGCAACGACGACCTCGTCTCCGACACGCCGGGAACCTTCGACGACCTGGTCGCGCAGAACGACGACACCGGCGCCGACTACCCGGTCGTCATCCAGCAGGGCGACGAGGGCGACGCCTACCACCTCTACCCGCTGCAGACCTCGTTCGGCGCCCCCGTCTTCGAGCAGAACGCGGACGGCTCCTACAGCCCCGAACTCGCGCTCGGCGGCGACGCCGGAGACGCGTTCGCCGAGTACCTCGGCGACCTCGGCGACCAGGGCGTCCTCGACCCCGCGATCGACGGCGAGAAGGCCAAGCAGCTCTTCCTCGACGGCAAGACCCCCTACATGGTCACGGGCCCCTGGTACGCCGCCGAGTTCACGGGCGCCGACATGAGCATCTCCGTGCTCCCCGTCCCGAGCGCCGGCGGCGAGCCCGCCGAGCCGTTCGTCGGCGTGCAGGGCGCGTTCATCAGCGCCAAGACCGAGAACGCACTCGTCGCCAACGACTTCGTCACCAACTACCTCGGCTCCGCCGACGTGCAGCTGCGCCTCGCCGAGGCCGGCGGCCGCGCCCCCGCCTCGACCGAGGCCGCCGGCCAGGTCGACGACGAGATCATGCGGCAGTTCTCCGAAGCCGCGGGCACCGCCCCCATGCCCTCCATCCCCGAGATGGGCTCCGTGTGGCAGTTCTGGGGCGTGACCGAGGTCGAGCTCATCCAGGGCAAGGCCACGGACCCCGCCAAGTCCTGGAACGCGATGGTCGACAACATCCAGGGAGCCATCGACGGCTGACGACCGGTGCGGCGGAGGGCGCGGGCCGAGGCCCGCGCCCGAAGCGGACGCCGAGGACGCCGTCGGACACGCCCGACGGCCGACGACGCGGAACCACAACGTGAGCGGTAGCGCCTGCCCCGGCCCCCAGCCGCGGCAGGCGCCACCGCGGATGAGACGGAGAGGCGACGATGACCGAGGTTTCGCTCGGAGGCCCGGCCGACACGCGCCGCAGGCGAGGGAGCGACTCCCATGCCCGCCGCACGGGGCCCGGCTGGTACGTGAAGATCGTGCTCATGGCGGCGGTGAACGCGCTGGGCCTGTACGGGGTCTGGACCGCCGTCATGGTGGGCTCGTGGGGTGTGGCGGCGTTCCTGGCGCTCGCCGTCGCCGCCGCGGACTGGGTGTACTTCTCCCGCCGGATGCTCCCGGCGAAGTACCTGTACCCCGGGCTGGTGCTGCTGCTGGCGTTCCAGCTGTTCGTCATGCTGTACACCGCGTACGTGGCGTTCACCAACTACGGCGACGGCCACAACTCCACCAAGGAGGACGCCGTCGCCGCGATCTCCGCGCAGAACGAGCGGCGCGTGGAGGGGTCCGCGACGTTCCCGCTGACGGTGGTGGAGCAGGGCGGCGAACTCGGGTTCGCGATCCTGCGGGACGGCGAGATCGTCGTCGGCGACGCCGGGACGCCGCTGGCGCCCGCTTCCGGGGCCGACGACGGCGCCCGCGTGACCGCCGTCGACGGCTGGACCACTCTCGAGTTCGCGGAACTCGTGTCGCGTTCGGCCGAGATCACCGAGCTGCGCGTGCCCTTCTCCGACGACCCGTCCGACGGCGGCCTGCGGACCCAGGACGGCTCCCTCGGCTTCGTCGCCGCGCCGGTCCTCGTGTACGCCGCCGCCGCCGACACCTTCACCGACGTGAACACCGGCGCCACCTACACGCCGGACGACCACGGCTCCTTCGTGTCCGCCGACGGAGAAGCGCTCACCCCGGGCTGGCGCGTCGGCGTGGGCTTCGAGAACTTCACCGCGATCTTCACCGAGGGCCGGCTCGCCGGCCCGTTCTTCCAGGTGCTCGTGTGGACGTTCGTGTTCGCCGGGCTGTCGGTGATCACCACCTTCGCGCTGGGGCTGTTCCTCGCGATGGTGTTCAACGACCCGCGCGTCAAGGGACGCAAGGTCTACCGGTCGCTGCTGATCCTGCCGTACGCCTTCCCCGCCTTCCTGGCGACGCTCGTGTGGCGGGGGATGCTCAACGAGAAGTTCGGCTGGGTCAACGAGGTGCTGCTCGGCGGGGCGGAGATCCCGTGGCTCACCGACCCGTGGCTCGCCAAGGTCTCGGTCCTGGCCGTGAACCTCTGGCTGGGTTTCCCGTACATGTTCCTCGTCACCACGGGCGCGCTGCAGTCGATCCCGGGCGACGTCCTCGAGTCGGCGCGCGTGGACGGCGCGAGTCGGTGGCGGGCGATCCGGTCGATCGTGCTGCCGCTGCTCATGGTGTCGACGGCGCCGCTGCTGATCTCGGCGTTCGCGTTCAACTTCAACAACTTCGCGCTGATCTACATGCTGACCGGCGGCGGGCCGCACTTCGAGGGCGCGCCCGTGCTCGTGGGGCACACGGACATCCTCATCTCGATGGTGTACTCCGTCGCGTTCGACTCGGGCGTCAAGCAGTACGGACTGGCCAGCGCGGTGTCGCTGCTGATCTTCGTGATCGTCGGCCTCATCTCCTGGCTCGGCTTCCGCCGCACCCGGACCCTGGAGGAACTGTGAGCGTTCTGACCAAGTCCGCGCCCAGCGAGGGCGCGGCCCGCGAGGAGCGGTACCGGATCCGGCACGACGTCGGCCCGCGCGGCTCGCGCTGGTGGGCCGAGGTGGGCTGGCGGCACCTGGTCGGGATCGTGATGGTCGTGATCTGCGTGGTCCCGCTGCTGTACGTGATCTCGGCGTCGCTCAACCCGTCAGGGACGTTCACCGGGTCGAACCGGCTGTTCAGCGAGGTGGGCTGGAACAACTACGCCGAGCTGTTCGAGTCGCGCTACTGGCGCTGGTTCGTCAACTCGTTCGTCATCGCCACCACGACCGCGATCGGGACCGTGCTCATGGGCGGGGCGGCGGCGTACGCGTTCAGCCGCTTCCGCTTCTCGGGGCGTCGCGCCGCCCTGACCACCCTGCTCCTGGTGCAGATGTTCCCCCAGATGCTGGCAGTCGTGGCGATCTTCCTGGTGCTGCTCACCATCGGGGACGTGATCCCGGTGCTGGGGACCAACTCGACCCTCGCCCTCATCGCGGTGTACCTGGGCGGTGCGCTCGGGGTGAACACGTTCCTCATGTACGGGTTCTTCAACACCGTGCCGCGGGAGATCGACGAGGCCGCGAAGATCGACGGCGCGGGCCACGCCCAGATCTTCTGGACCATCATCCTGCGCCTGGTGTCGCCGATCCTCGCGGTGGTGGGGCTGCTCAGCTTCATCGGGACGTTCGGCGAGTTCATCATCGCCAAGACGGTGCTGCAGAGCCCGGACCGGTTGACGCTCGCGGTGGGCCTGTACCAGTGGGCGTCCGACGAGCGCAACGCGCCCTGGGGCCTGTTCTCGGCGGGCGCGGTCCTCGCGGCGGTGCCGGTGGTGGTGCTGTTCCTGCTGCTCCAGAAGTACATCGTGGGCGGTCTGACGGCGGGCTCGGTCAAGGGTTGAGTGCTCCCCCCCGGTGCATTGGCGTGCCGCGGCGCTCCGGCTTCCGGCCGCTGGTCGGTCATGGGATGACCGACCAGCGGCTCGATCGGTCCTTCGTCGAGTGATCGGCAGATTGAACTGCCGATCACTCGACGAAGGACCGGCCTCAGGACGGGTTGACCGAGCGAGGACTGACCGCGAGCGGAGGCCGCGGGTCAGGGCCCGACAGGTCAGTTCTCGCGGCGGACCGGGTCGATGACCTCGATCAGGTGCTCGAATGGCCTGAAGTCGGCCCGGTTGGCTGTCATCAGTGTTGCGCCGTGCCGGAGTGCCTGCGCTGCGATGAGCGAGTCCTTGCCGCGAAGTTTCGCCCCTCGGGTCGTGGCCTGTGCCGCGATCATGCCGTATGAGCGCGTGCAGTCGAGATCGAACGGCACCCAGTCGTAAGCCGTATCGAACTCGTTGAGCCTACGCGTCCTGAGAGCCGCCAGATGTGGGCTGCTCGCCGAGCGGATACCGAACTCCAGTTCGGCTCGGGAGAGAATGCTCGCCGCCTGCTGCTCGTCCGTGTCGAACTCGTAGTCGTCGTAGTCGATGAGGATGTTCGTGTCGAGCAGGATCATCGGCGCTCCCAGGGGTCGACGAGCTCTTCCTTCTCCCATACGTCGATGTCCCGCTTCCAGGCTTCGCGGTCCTCACGGCTCATCGGTGTGATCTCAGGCATCTCGGAGCCGCGGACCCAGCGCTTCGGCCGGGGTTCGCGCCGTACCAGGACGACGCCCGTGGGCTGCCCGTAGGCGGTGATCTCGTGGTCCTCGCCGGTCTCCAGCACACGCTGGATCACGGCCTGGGGGTTCTGCTTCAGCTCGCGCGTGCCGACGGTCCTCATGAAGGCATCGTAGAGCGCACGTAGACGTGCGTCTACACCTATGAGGGCGCGACCGAGTACTGCTGTGGTCATGAGTGCTCCCTGCTTGATGGAGCGGGCCGGGTTCGGCCCGCAAGGAATCCTGGAACTGGCTGTTCCACGAATGCGGGGAACGCTACGCCTAGAGGGCTTTGGGCTGTCAATCGGAGGAGGGTGTGATCTCAAAAGGAATTGACAGCCTCCCCGCGGGCCCTCTTGTGCCCCGGATCGGCCATCGGTCGGTGGGAGACCTCAGGCGGTCTCGCGGAGGGCGCGGCGTGCTCCCTCGATCTTCGTCAGTTCCGCGAAGGCCGCCTGGTACGCCTCGAAGTCGGCGGCCGGGTCCAGGCGCTGCAGGCGGCTGCGGGCCTCGGCGATGCGGCGGTTCAGGCCCATGTCGACCAGGCCGCGGACCACACCCTCGACGAAGCCCGGGACCGCGGCTTCCCGGTCCTCGGGGAGGTTCACGACGGCGAGCTCCGTGACGGTCGGGGCGACCGCTTCCGGGGCGCGGTCCAGCACCTCGTCGACCCACGCGGCCGGGCCGACCGCCTTCCCGGTCACCGCGCCGCCCGCCGCGATGACGGACTCGTGGACCATCCGCCACGCGGGCGTCAGGAACGCATCGGGCCCCAGTTCGTCGAACGTCTCCGGCACGTGCTGCGGGTACTGGAGCACGACGGCGAGCGCCAGCCGTTCGGCGCGTGCCACCGGGTCGCGCGGATCCGGAGCGCGGATGCCCGACGGCGGTGCGGCGTCCGCCCCGTCACCGGAGCCGTCTCCGGCGCGGCCGCCAGGACCCCCGCGACCCCCACGGCCACTGTCCGACGCCGGGCCGCCCGGGCGCTGCTGCGGCACATCACGCTGCGACGGCGCGCTCGCGGCCCGCTTGACCTCCTGCGCGACGGTGCGTTCGTCCATGCCGAGCCAGCCGGCGAGCATGCGCGCGTACTCGGGCCGCAGGGCGGTGTCGCGCATCCCGGCGACGCGGGGCGCGGCCTTGCGGAGCGCTCCGACGCGTCCCTCGGCGGTGCCGAGGTCGAAGTCCTTCAGGTCGGTCTCGATGACGAACTGGAACAGCGGTGTGGGCTTCTCCACCAGGGCCTTGACGGCCTCGGGGCCGTTGGCCACGCGCAGGTCGCAGGGGTCCATGCCGTCGTCGGCCACGGCGACGAAGGTCTGTGCGTAGAAGCGCTGGTCCTCGCCGAAGGCGCGCATGGCGGCCTTCTGGCCGGCCTCGTCGCCGTCGAACGTGAAGATGACCTTGCCGCCGAGCGTGGTTCCGGACCGGAGTTGCATGCCGCCGCCGGCGGCCGTGTCGCCCATGAGGCGCCGGATGACGCGCGCGTGCTCCGCGCCGAACGCGGTGCCGCACGTCGCGACCGCCGTCGTCACCCCTGACAGGTGTGCCGCCATGACGTCGGTGTATCCCTCGACGATGACGACCTGCTTGTGCTGGGCGATCTCGCGCTTGGCCAGGTCGATCCCGTACAGCACCTGGGACTTCTTGTAGAGCGGCGTCTCGGGGGTGTTGAGGTACTTGGGGCCGTTGTCGTCGTCGAACAGCTTGCGGGCGCCGAACCCGATTACGCCGCCCGTGACGTCGCGGATGGGCCAGACCACGCGGCCGCGGAAGCGGTCGTACACGCCGCGCTGTCCCTGGCTGACCAGGCCGGCGGCGATCAGTTCCTCCCGCGTGTAGCCGCGTGCCTGCAGGTGGCGCGACAGGTTGTCCCACCCCTGGGGCGCGAAGCCGACGCCGAAGTGCTCTGCGTCCGCGCGCTCGAAGCTGCGCTCCGCGAGGAGCCGGCGGGCGGCCGCGGCGCCGGGCGCCATGAGCTGCTCCGCGTAGAACTCCTGGGCGACGCGATGAGCGTCGAGCAGCCGCTGCCGCTTGCCGGGCTCCTCGCGAGGCCGGGTCGGTCCGCCGTCCTCGTAGCGCAGCTGGACGCCGACCTTGGCGGCAAGGTGCTCCACTGCCTCGGCGAAGCCCATGCCGTCCATCTTCATGAGGAAGGTGAAGACGTCCCCGCCCTCGCCGCAACCGAAGCAGTGGTAGCGCCCGACGCTGGGGCGCACGTTGAAGCTGGGGGAGCGCTCGTCGTGGAACGGGCACAGGCCCTTGAGCGATCCCACGCCGGCGGGCTTGAGGGTGACGTGGGCCGAGATCACCTCTTCGATACGCGCGCGCTCGCGTACCTCGTCCACGTCCTCGCGCCTGATGATCCCCGCCACGCACGTGAGTCTATGCGCGGGCGGGGGAGGGGCGGGCACCGTCCACAGGCGGCGCTGCCGGGGGAGGTCCGGCGGTGGACCGCCGCGCCTGGCGCGCCCACCACGGCGTACGACGACGGGAGGCGGGCGCGACGACGGGGGGCGGGCGCGACGACGGCACGAGCGCAGGACCGTCGCGCGCCACGCTTCGTCAAACTTGGATTTGTCGGACTACACGTGTTCGATACTCTTTGCCCAGAGTTCGGTCGCGGGCGTACCGGCCCGCGGTTTTTTGCTGGAGAGGGAGAGAATGGTCAAGCTCGGCGGAGGCAACCTCCGGTACCGCAAGCGGCTGTCGCTGGGGCCGTTGAAGTTCAACATCACCCAGAAGGGCCTGTCGTCGATGAGCATCAAGCTCGGCTTCTGGACGTGGAACTCGCGGACGAAGAAGCACTCGCTGAACCTGCCGGGGGGCCTGAGCTGGTACAGCAACTCGAAGTGACCTCGGGCCACGCGGGCCGGTGGGCGTCAGTCCACCAGTTCCGCGATGGTCCGGTTCTTCGGGAACAGCGGCCCCACGAGGATCTTGTCGAGGCCGGGCAGCCGCATCGCACGGAATCCCCAGCGGCGCAGCAGCAGCTTCGTCGTCGTCTCGGGGACGAACCAGTCGGCCGCGCGATCCCTGGCGTTCACCTGGATCCCGGCGACCATCGGACGCCAGAGGCGTTCGTGGTCCGCCAGTCCCTCGGCCACGGTGCTCGCCCGGCTCAGCCGCTCGGCCAGCACGTACGCGCCCGCAACGCCGAGCGAGGCGCCCTGCCCGGCGACCAGTGACACGGCGTGGGCGGCGTCGCCGATCAGCACGACACGGCCCGCGTGCCACCGCGGCGTGTCGATCTGCGCGACCAGGTCGTAGTAGATCTCGTCCGACGGCGGGCAGTGGGCCAGGGCGCGGTCGGCGAGGTCGCCCAGCCCCGCGTACTCGTGCTGCAGCGTCCGGCGCAGATCAGCCGGGAGGCGCACGTCCGGCGTGCGGTGCACGGCGAACACGGCGACCTGGTCGTCGCCGATCCCGTAGAGCCCCATCTGGCGGTTCAGCGACTCGGTGAGCACGAACTGCCGGCGTACCCGCCGGTGCATCTCGGGATCCGTGAAGACGTAGGCGCCGGTGTGCATCCCGAGGGGCCGTAGGTACTCCTGCTCGGGCCCGAACACGAGCGACCGGACCCGCGAGTGGATGCCGTCCGCTCCGACCACGAGGTCCGCGGCCGTTACCGTGCCGTCCGACAGCTCGACCTCGTCGTCGCTGATACGCTCGATCGTGGTGCCGTAGCGCAGGTCGACGCCGCCGGGCAGCGTCTCTCGCAGCATCCGCTCGAGCGCGGGGCGCATGATGCTGACGATCTCGCCGTCGAGCGCCTTGGTGAACCGGGAGTAGTCGACGCCGACCGTCGTGCGGCCGTCTCCGTCGACGTACCGGAGCTCGTCGACGGGGCTGGCGGCCTCGCGCAGCTGCGGCAGCAGCTCCATGGCCGTGACGGCCTGGAATCCCGGGCCGAAGAAGTCGATCATGTACCCCTGCTCGCGTGGCCCTGGCGCCGAGTCGACGACGACCACGTCCCACCCGTGACGGTGGAGCCGGGCGGCCGCGGTCAGGCCGGTGATGCCGGCTCCGCAGATGATTGCCCTCATTCGTGTTCTCCTTCCGGTCCGGCCGGTTCCTGGCCGACGCCGGCCCCGGCGAGCTGTCGTAGCACCGGCGCGATCGTCGCGGCCGAGAGTTCGGGGTCCAGGCCCTTGTGCAGCATGAAGCCGTCGAGCGTGGCGAGGACGACGACCGCCGTCGCCTCGGGCGCGGGGTGACCGGCGTGTTCCAGCGCCGCGGTGAGGGCGCGGCGGAAGCCGAGCATGAGATCGGTCATCTGCGTGCGCAGCAGGGGATCCCGGGTGGCGGCGAGGTACGCCTCGACGAAGAGGAGGGAGGCGGCGTCGTCGGCCGCGTACCGGTCGAGACCGGTCAGGAGCGCCTCGATCCCGTCGGCCGGGGTGTCGGCCTGCGACAACCACGCGGCGGACTCGTCGAGCGTGGCGCGCATCCCTTCGATCGTGGCCTGGCGCAGCAGCGCCGGTAAGGACTCGAAGTGGTAGTGCACCAGGCCCGCGTGCACCCCGGCCCGCTCCGCGAGGTTCCGGGTGCTGACCGCGTTCCACCCGATCTCGCTGACGAGCTCGCGCGCGGCCGCGAGCAGCTGCGCGCGCACCGCGCGCCCTCGGTCGGCACTCGTCCGTGAGGTCATTCCTGCTCCTTGGGCGATCGACTTGGGCAACTGCCCAAACTGTAGCGCGCTCACGGGGGAGTGGCAAGGGAGCATCTCGGCGTGCACCGGCTCGGCGCGCAGGGGCGCGCAGGGGCGCGCAGGGGCGCGCAGGGGCGCGCAGGGGCGCGCAGGGGCGCGCAGGGCAGGGCGCGCGCCGGTGTGCACGGCGGTGCGCACGGCTGGGCGCGGGGTGGTATCGCGAGGGAATATGCACTGAGCAGGTCCGATGCGACGGGTCGATCGATGAATTGTCAATCATTCTTTCGAGATGTGTGGGTGTTTTCGCCCATCATTTTCCGGCAAAAAGGCGGGGTGGATCGTTGCCCATCCTGACCCCTGCGGATCCCCGTGATTCCGCGGCCCGTCGGGGTTGTCAGGCCGCTCCTGCGGTCGGCGCATTCCGTTGTTAGCCTGCCGATGGCGAGGATTCTGTCCAGTTTTTTCACGCATCAGATCCTTGTCGATTCACGGAATCCATTCCACTCATGAGCACCAGGACTTCAGAAGTGCTGAGAGGAGCGAAAGATGAAACTCATGCGACTCACCCGGAGGTCAGCGCGTACCGCCGCGGTACTGACCGGGGCGGCGTTGCTCGTCGGCGGGCTCGGCGCGGGACCTGCTTCCGCCGACGACACCGAGGGCCCCGGGCCTGCGGCCGGCGACATCGACCAGCCGATCTTCCGGGCCGCGCATCCGGACACGTACACCACCGCGGACCCGTCGGGCGCGGACACCTCGAACGTACAGACCCAGCTGACGAGCAACACGCAGAACCGCTTCTTCGAATGCGGCGACACCATCGTGTACTTCCAGGTCATCCCCGTGGCCGAGGACGCGCCCCTCGGCGAGTCCGAGGTCACGGTCACGGCCGAGTTCGAGACCCGGTTCGGCAACAACGACCAGGTCGGCATCACCGAGGTCACGGCGTTCCTCGCCATGGACGACTCCTCATGGTCCTCGGACGGCGAGGAAACGATCATGGGCACGATGGCCTCGGGGACATGGACCGACGGGGAACTCGTTCTCGCCTCCACCATCGACGACGTCGAGGCGGGGGAGACCATCGTGGTCGAGTACCACGCCACCCTGACGTGCGGCATCCCGCCCGGCACGATCAACGGCAACCTCCATGCCTCCAACCTGGGGATCCAGGTCTGCCTGGACGCGGGCGCGGGTGAATGCGGCGAGACCGGCCAGGGCATGCAGACCGTGCCCCTGTTCGCGAATGCCGTCCTCGTCGCCGTGGTGCCGGAGGATCCGTTGGTGACGCAGGCCGAGTGTGTGGAGGGTGAGCCGACTGAGCCGACGGTCATGCTTCCGGAGGATGGCGCGATCATGTACGTCGCTGATCCGGAGGGTCCGTATGAGCCGGGTCAGGAGGTCACGGTGACCGCGACGCTGACCGAGGGTCACGTGTGGGGTGAGCTGCCGGAGGGTTGGGAGCAGACCTCGGATACCGAGGCGGAGTTCGTCGTCGTGCTCGAAGAGGTCGAGTGTGACGAGATCGTGGTGCCGCAGGATCCGATGGTGACGCAGGCCGAGTGTGTGGAGGGTGAGCTGACTGCGCCGACGATCATGCTTCCGGAGGATGGCGCGATCATGTACATGGCGGACCCGGAGGGT
>NZ_BAAGRL010000032.1:0-104994 GCF_054782975.1 Myceligenerans halotolerans | reverse complement strand
GGTTCTACGCCGACGGCCTGGCCGACCTCCTACGCGTGCGCGACCAGGGCATCTGCCGCACCCCCTGGTGCGACGCACCGATCAAACACCTCGACCACATCACACCCGCCGCCGCCGCAGGAGCCACCACCCTGAACAACGGCCAAGGCCTGTGCGAAGCATGCAACCAGACCAAAGAAGCCCCCGGCTGGACCGCCCACGCCGACACCGACCCCACCACCGGACGACACCGCGTCACCACCACCACACCCACCGGACTCCGATACGACTCCATCGCACCACCACCACCCACACCCGCGCAACACGCCGCCTGATGCACCCGCTGGTGCTCATCCACCCCGATGAGCACCACACCGGAACACGCCCACGTACCGCCGCCGGACACCACACGGCGACTACATTCGAACCATGGGCGACGTCGCCGGCACACCCCACCAGGCCCCCGAGGGGGATCCTCTCCACGCCCAGTTCCTCGCCCTCGCGACGGACTGGGCCGATGCCATCGTCTCCAACGATGCCCTCAGGATCGGTAGCTTCATGGCCGACGAGTGGGTCATCGTGTCCGAGTCAGGCATTTCCGCCAAGGAGCCGTTTCTCTCACTCATCGAGTCCGGGGAGCTGACCCACTCGGCAATGACCAGCATCAGCGAGCCGAGGATCCGGGTCTACGGCGACACCGCGATCCTCACGGCGCGGGTGACGAACACGGCCCATTACCTGGGCCAACGATTCGACGCCGACGAGTGGGCCACCGACGTCTTCGTGAACCGGAACGACCGCTGGCTGTGCGTGCTGAGCCACATCACGCCGGCAGCCCCGGACCCGCCGTGAACCGCAGCCGGAGCGTCGTCGGCTCCGCCACCAGCCGCGCCTCCGGTACGACCCCGGGCCCGCACGCGGCACTGCCGACCCCGTGCTGCGCGGCGTCGAGGTGCAGCCACAGCGCTCCGTCGGGCACCAGGTCGTGGGGGTGGGCGGCGGCGTCGAGCGCGTGGTCGGTCCAAGGCCGCGCGGTCAGCTCGACCCCGTGGACCGGTCGCCCGCCGACGTCGATCGCGCCCGCCCGGACGGTGAGCGGGGCGCCGGCCAGGCCCAGGGTCGCCCGGACGACGCCGCGCCGGGCGCCGTTCTCCTGGGGATGGGTGCAGGACGTCGCCAGGCCGTCGACGGTGTGTGTCCAGCGGCCCGCGAGCGCCGCCCGCCGGGAGTCCGTGTACGACTCGCCCGGTCCGAGGCCGGTCCAGTCGACCGGCACGTCGCCGGCTCCGGGCTGGTCGAGGCCGAGGAGCCAGCCGATCCGGGCGACCGATCCGGGCCAGCGGCCTTCCGGCGTCAGCCGCAGGGTGAGGTCGGTCGTGTCGCCGTCGACGGCTCGCCACTCGTAGCGCAGCCGGAACCCGCAGTCGCTCGGGGGTCCGCCGAGCCGGCCGGTGACCACCACGACGTCGTCCTCGAGCCGGATGTCGTCGAGGCGTTCGACGAGCCGCGGCAGTCCGGCGCGGTCCCACGCCTCGCCGTCGCCGATCTCGTCGTACCAGGACTGCTCCCGGTCGTTGTCGGTGCGTGCCCGCCAGGCGTCGGCCCGTGCGAGGCGGACGGGTGTGCCGGCCACGCGGACGGGCCGGCCGGCGCGGTCGAGCACGACCGCGCCGAGGTCGTACCCGTCGTCGGCGGTCCGGCGGGGCGCGCGGACCAGCGGGGACGGCAGGGCCGGGGCCTGCAGCAGCACCTGCCCGCCGCCGAGGTCCACGCCGTCGGGTACGCCCGGGACGGGGCCGGACGCGCGGGCGCGGAGCACGTACCAGGCGGGTGACGACGGCGGGAGGCCGGCGAGCCTGTCGCCGACGACGGCGCGGGGGTCGACGTCGGTGTGCTCGCCGGGTGCGAGCGCCGGCAGGTCGAGTTTGCCGTCGGCGATCGTGCCGTCGTCGGTCACCAGTTCCCAGCGCCAGTTCACGTGCTGGAGCGAGCGGAAGGCGTACCGGTTGCGGACGCGCAGGACGCCGTCGGTGTGCGGGGCGGGGCGGATGCCGACGGGTGCGTAGACGGCGGCGGTCTCGGCCAGGCCGGGCGAGGGCGTGCGGTCGGGCAGGAGCAGGCCGTCGGCGATGAAGGTGCCGTCGTGGAGTTCCTCGCCGAAGTCGCCGCCGTACCCGAAGAAGGGTTCGCCGTCCGGGGTACGGGTGGCGATGCCGTGGTCGATCCACTCCCAGACGAAGGCGCCCATCAGGCGTTCGGCGCCGTCGACGAGGTCGATGTGCTCGGTGAGTCCTCCGGGGCCGTTGCCCATCGCGTGCGCGTACTCGCACAGGACGAACGGCTGGGCGCGGCGCCGGGCGTCGTCGTCGGCGTCCGGCAGCGGGTCCTCCTCGCGCCGGGCGATGCGCGCGACCTCGTCGATGCTGGGGTACATCCGCGAGTAGACGTCCACGTGGGCGCTCGACCGGTCTCCCTCGTAGTGCAGGGGGCGGGTCGTGTCGAGCGCGCGGATCGTCGCGGCCATGACCTCGACGTTGCGCCCGCTCCCGGCCTCGTTGCCGAGCGACCACAGCACGATGCTGGGGTGGTGGGCGTCGCGCCGGACCATCCGGGTGGCGCGGTCGGCGAGCACGGGCGCCCAGGCGTCGTCGTCGGTCGGGTTCCCGCGCCAGCCGAGGAGCTCGAACCCGTGGGTCTCGAGGTCGTTCTCGTCGATCACGTACAGGCCGTGCTCGTCGCAGAGGTCGAGGAAGTGCGGGTGCGGCGGGTAGTGGCTGGTCCGTACGGCGTTCACGTGGTGCCGCTTCATGAGGAGCACGTCGGCGAGCATCGTCTCCCGCGTGACGGCGCGCCCGCGGTCCGGTTCGAACTCGTGGCGGTTGACGCCGTACAGCTTCACCGGGCGGCCGTTCACGGTGAACACGCCGTCGGTGACGGCGACGGTGCGGAACCCGGCGCGCAGCGTCACGGTCTCGGCGGGTGTGGTCACGACGACGTCGTACAGCCGGGGGTGCTCGGCGCTCCACGGTTCGACGGCGAACGTCTCCGCCTGCCCGGGCCGCGACGTGATCCCCAGCTCGGGCACCGAGACCAGGACGTCGGGCGCGGAGGACTCGACGTCCACCCGCAGCGTCCCGTTGCCGGTGGCGGGGTCGTAGTCGGCCCGGAGGCCGACGTGCTCGACGCCGTCCGCGGGCCGGTGCTCGAGCGTCACGTCACGGAAGATCCCGGACAGCCACCACTGGTCCTGGTCCTCGACGTAGGTGAACGCCGACCACTGCGTGACCCGGACGGCCAGAAGGTTCTCGCCGTCGACGACGGCGTCGGTGACGTCGATCTCGGTCGGCAGCCGGGACCCGTGGGACTGCGCCAGCACGCGGCCGTTGACCGCTACCTCGAACCAGGAGTCGACGCCCTCGAAGCGCAGCACCACGCGGCCGTTCGACCGCCAGCCGTCGGGGACGACGACGGTGCGGCGGTACTCCCCGGTCGGGTTCTCGTGCGGCACGCGCGGCGGGTCGACAGGGATCGGGAACTGCACGTTGGTGTACGCGGGAGCGCCGTACGGGCGGGTCCCGGGGGTGCCGGCGAGCTGCCAGTGCCCCGGCACGGTCAGCGGGCCCCACCCGGCGCCGTCGTCCGCGGGGTCCGCCTCGGTCTCCGCGCCGGGGAAGAGCCGGAACCGCCAGTCGCCGGCGAGGTCGAGGCCGGCCGCGGAGCCGGCCCCGGTCGGCGGGCGGAACCGTGCGGGACGGACCCCGGAGGGGACGACGACGGACTCGTGCGTGGGGCGGGGCACGGCGGCTCCTCCGGGGTGTCGTGGGTGCGGAGTTCGGGCGGCATGACCGATCCCGGGGCGTCCTGGGAGGCGACGGCCGCGTCGAAGAGTACCTCGCCCGCCTGGTTTCGGCAGGTAAGCGCTTCCACTCACCGGATGTGAGCGCTAACATGCAAGGGCACCAAGCAGGCGACGACGCCTGCTGTGTCCTCGAAGGAGAGCGATGAGAAGAATTACCGCACTCGTCGTCCTGGTCCTGGCGTCGGCCGTGGTCATCCCGCCCGCCGGCGCGGCCCCCGCGACGATCGACCTCGGACGGGCATCACTGGAGTCCGTGAACTACCCCGGGCGGTACGTCCGGCACCAGGACTGGCTGGGCCGCATCGACCCGGTCACGTCCTCCAGCACGAGCCTGACCAAGCAGGACGCCACGTTCACGGTGGTGCCGGGGCTGGCGTCGACGTCGTGCTACTCGTTCCAAGCCGTCAACGGGCAGTTCCTGCGGCACCGTGACTACCGAGTCCAGCTGGAGACGAACGACGGCTCGGCCACGTTCCGCGCCGACGCGACGTTCTGCGCCGAGACGGGCTCGGTGTCCGGCTCGGTGGCATTCACGTCGTACAACTTCCCGGACCGCCGGCTGCGTCACCGGGACTACGAGCTGTGGATCGACCCCGTCCAGGACTCGGACCTGTACCGCGCGGACAGCTCCTTCCACATCCGCTCCCCCTGGGTGCCCAAGACCACGGCCAACCCGGTCCTGCCGGGCCTGTTCGCCGACCCCCACATCGTCCACCTCGACGGCCGCTACTACCTGTACCCGACCACCGACGGGTACGCGAGCTGGTCCGGCACGCAGTACACCGCATGGTCCTCGGCGGACCTGGAGACCTGGACCTTCCACGGCAACATCCTGGACCACGGTCCCGACGTCTCCTGGGCCGACAACTCCGCCTGGGCGCCGGCGGTGGCGGCCAAGAACGGCCGCTACTACCTGTACTTCAGCGGCGGCGCCGCCTCGGGGAACACCGCCAAGCAGATCGGGGTGGCCGTGTCGGACTCCCCCACCGGACCGTTCCAGGACGCCCTGGGCGAGCCTCTCGTGGAGGACGCCGCGTACCCCGGCCAGACGATCGACCCCATGGTCTTCACCGACGACGACGGCCGCTCCTACCTGTACTGGGGACAGGGCGTCCTGCGGGTCGTGCCCCTGAACGACGACATGACGTCGTTCGACCCGGCACAGGTCCGCGAGATCACGCCATCGGGCTACAACGAGGCACCGTTCGTCATCGAGCGTGACGGGACCTACTACCTGATGTGGTCGGAGAACGACACACGCAGCGAGGACTACCGCGTCGCCTACGCCACCTCCACGTCCCCGCTGGGGCCATGGACCAAGCAGGGGGTGATCCTCAGCAAGAACCTCGACCTCGGCATCAAGGGCACCGGCCACCACTCCGTCGTCCAGGTGCCCGGGAGCGACACCTGGTACATCGCCTACCACCGGTTCGCGATCCCCGCAGGCAACGGCACCAACCGCGAGGTCGCCATCGACCCGCTGACGTTCAACGCCGACGGCACCATCGCCGTCGTCGTCCCGAGCCCCTGACCACGTCCGTCCAACCGCCGGACGACACCGCCCACGATCACGCCCTGCTCCACGACCACGTCCACCCACTCGCGACACGAAGGAGTGCTCGCAATGACCTACACCCTTCGCCGACGGCGCACCGCCGTCTGGCTGACCGCGTTCCTCGCCGCCCTCTCCCTGGTGACCGGCTGGACCGTCGCCACGGCCGAGCGCGCCGCCGCGCTCGACCCGTTCACCGGCTACCTCATGGCGCACTTCACCGGTGAGTCGTCCAACAACGGCGAGCAGATCTACCTCGCCCACAGCGACGACGGCCTGACCTGGACGGACCTCAACAACAGCGACATCGTCCTGCGCAGCGACGTGGGCACCGGCGGGGTGCGCGACCCCGCGCTCGTGCGCTCGCCCGACGGCGACCGCTACTGGATCATCGCCACCGACCTGTGCATCGGCTGCGGCACGAGCTGGTCGACGGCGATCAACAACGGCAGCCGGAGCCTCGTCGTCTGGGAGTCGACCGACCTGGTGAACTGGTCGGACCCGTGGCTGCTCGACGTCGCCGGCGCCATCCCCGACGGCCGCAACGCCTGGGCTCCCGAAGCCATCTGGAACCCCGCCACGGGCGACTACGTCGTGTACTGGGCGACCAACGTGCCGCAGAACGGCGCCACCAAGCACCGCATCTACTACACACGAACCTCCGACTTCCGCAGCATCACGACACCCCAGCCCTACATCACCCCGGCAGGCTCCGAGGAGATCATCGACACGCAGATCATCGACGTGCCGAACAGCGTCGGCGGCTACCGCTACTACCGGGCGAACGTCACCGCCCGGCACATCACCGTCGACGCGAGCAACAGCATCCTGGGCTCCTGGACCAACCTCGGGAACCTGTCGCACATCAACATCTCCAACGGGGCGATCCCCGGCAGCACCGTCGTCGAGGGTCCCATGTGGATGCAGTTCAACGGCCGCGACGAATGGGCGATGTGGCTCGACCAGTTCGCCACGGGCAGCGGCTACATGCCGATCACGTCCACCGACCTCGGGGACGTCACCAACTTCCAGCGGGAGAGCGGCTACAGCCTGGGCGCCAACCGCAAACGGCACGGCTCCATCCTCAACCTGACCCAGGCCGAGGAGAGCCGGGTCCTGGACCGGTGGGGCAGCACCGCGTCCAGCCGCATCCAGTCCTACAACTTCCAGGACCGGTACTGGCGGCACGCCAACTACGAGGCGCGCATCGACGCGAACGTCTCCCCCGCGCAGGACGCGCAGTGGCGTATCGTCCCCGGCCTGGTTGGTACGGACACCGTGTCCTTCCAGTCGGTCAACTTCCCCGGCTACTACCTACGGCACGAGAACTACGAACTCGTCCTGGAGGAGGACGACGGATCGGCCCAGTTCCGGGCCGACGCGAGCTTCCGGGCGGTCGACGGGCTCGCGTCGCCGGACTGGACGTCGTACCAGTCGTACAACTTCCCCGACCGGTACATCCGCCACTACGCGTACGAGCTCCGGATCGACACCATCGGCGACGCCACGGGCCGCGCGGACGCGACCTTCCGCGTCGTGGGCTGACGGGCGGCCGGCGCACCGCGTGTGCGCCGGCCACCCGATCCCGGCGACTACTCCGTGGGCCACACCACGCGGGCCGATCCGCCGCCGAGGCGGGTCGGCTCGGCCACGGCGGTGAGCCGGCCGCCCGGGCCGATCTCGATGGCGGTGGCCGCCCCGATGTTCGTGGTCGGCCACAGCTGGTGCCCGTACTCGGTGAGGTCCGCGCCGTAGCTGTCGATGAACCCCTGCTCGGACACCGTCCACGTCCCGTTCCGCGGCGTCGCGCGCGGTGCGGCGATCGCCTCCTGGACGGTCATGCCGCGGTCGATCCGGTTGATCAGCATCTGCAGGACCGTCGTGATGATCGTCGACCCGCCCGGCGACCCGAGCGCGAGCACCGGCTCGCCGTCAGCCAGCACGATCGTCGGCGACATCGACGAGCGCGGGCGCTTGCCCGGCTCGATCCGGTTCGGGTCGCCGGCGTCGTACGTGAGGCTGAAGTCCGTCACATTCGGGTGCGCGACCCGATGGCCGGCGCCCGGCACAGAGCACCGATGCGGCAGACTTACCACCAGGCAGAACGCTGGATCACGGTAGGCAGGCGACCTCAGGAGGCCCTTTTGGGCGGCACCGGGAACGGACCGATCCGGATCGACTCGGGACGCGGCCACGCCGTCGTCGTCGGCGGGAGCATCGCCGGACTGCTGGCCGCAGCCGCGCTCGCGCGGCACGCCGAACGGGTGACGATCATCGAACGCGACCGCTACCCGCAGCGTCCCGAACCGCGCAAGGGCGTCCCCCAGTCCAAGCACACGCATCTCCTGCTCGACGGCGGCCGGTTCGCGCTGGAAACACTGCTCCCCGGGCTGGACACCGAGCTGCTCGCGGCCGGCGCGCTCGACATCCCCGCCCCCACCGCCTACCTGCAGCGGCTGCGCGACCGGTGGTTCGGCCGCTGGGACGCCTCGGGCGGCAGCCTCTGCCTCACACGACCCGTCCTGGAGCATCACATCCGCGAACGGGTCCTGGCCGAACCAAGGGTCGACGTGATCGAGGGCGCCGACGTCACCGGACTGACGGGCGACCCCGCACGCGTGACGGGGGTACTCCTGCGACGCCGCGGCACCGGCCCGGACCGGGAACCGGAATCCCTGCCCGCCGACCTGGTCGTGGACGCCTCCGGCCGATCATCGCGCACACCGGACTGGCTGGCAGGCCTCGGGACCCGCCGGCCCGCCGAGGAACGCGTCGAGTCCGGCATCGGATACGTGACCCGTGTCTATCGCGACGGCACCGGCGGCGCGCTCACCGACGCCCGGCTCATCGTCATGGTGGAGGACACCCTGGGCGCCGTCGTCCTCCCGGTGTCCGACGACGGGACGACCATGGTCACCTTCGCGACCCCGCCCGGCGAGCCCCTGCCGTCCGACCCGGAGGAGTTCGAGGCGCTCGCGGACCGGCTGTCGCACCCGATCGTGCGGCAGTGGCTCGACCGGTCCGAGGGCATCTCGCCCGTGCACCGGTACCTGAGGACCGAGAACGTCCGGCGCGCCTACGACGCCGTCGTCCCCGACGGTCTGCTCGTCACCGGCGACGCGATGTGCGCGTTCAACCCGGTGTTCGGGCAGGGCATGTCGGCGGCGGCGGTCGCGGCGGTCGCGCTCGACGACGGCCTGGCGGCCGGGCGCACCGGACGATCGGTGCAGAAGTCCCTGCTGAGTTCCGCCGTGAGCCCGTGGGCGATCGCCGCCGGCGGGGACAAGCAGCGCCCCGGCGTCACCGGGAACGCGGCCCGGCGCACGGCCGGCGACAAGGTGAAGTCCTGGTACCTCGGCCGTGTGCAGGACCGCTGTCCGGTGAACGAGGAGGTACAGCTCACGTTCCGCCAGGTGATGCAGCTGTCGGCGCCCCTGACCGACCTGTTCCGGCCCGCCGTCCTGCGGTCCGTGCTGTTCCAGGCCCCGGCACACCCGGGCGGGGCGCCCCGGCTCTGGCTCGACGATACGGGCGACCGCGCACCCGGGGGAGGCGACGCCGTGGACCGCGAATCTCGGGGGTGGTCCCGGCGCCCTCCCAAAGCAGGGATACTTGAACCGTGACCACCTCGAGCGAGATACCCGTGACAGCAGGAGCACAGATCCCCGTCGAACTGCTCTACCGGGTTCCGCACGGCAAGGTCCTGCACGGCAAGGACTGCCAGCACCTGTCCAAGTACCGTCTGGCGTCCCTGGAGCCCGCCACCGAGCTGGACCGCGAGAAGTTCGTGATCTGCAGGTCGTGCCTCCGGGCCCTCGGCGGGGACGAGCCCGCCGACGACGGCGACCGCGCGGCGCCCGCCGCCCGACCCGCAGCACCGGCGGTCAAGAAGAAGCGCCAGCCGGTCGTGCGAAGGATCCCCGGCAGCTCCGACCGGACCCCGATGCCGGACTCGGCGCGTGCGGTCTCACCCGAGCCGGATCCGCCGACCTGCCCGAACTGCTACATGCAGCTGCCCGCCACGGGTGCGTGCGACACCTGCGACTGACCGGCTCGCGCCGCGTCACGCGGGCCGTCCCCCGTCGCGCGACGGAACCTCCCACGTCTCCCCCGGCGCCAGGGTGTGTTCCCGGCCGAGGACGGCGACCCTGACCGGAAGCTGCCGGGAGGGGGCCATGCCGATGGCGACCCTGTCGTGCGTGCACCGCACCGTGATGCCCCAGTGGTCCCGGAACCGCAGCCGGAGAACCATCGAGTCGAGCTCCTCGGGCAGCCGCGGCGCGAGCCGCAGCACGCCGCCGGCGAGGTCGAGGCCGCTGTAGCAGCGCTGGAGCAGGTCGATCGTCCCGGCCATCGCGCCCAGGTGGATGCCCTCGGCGGTGGTTCCGCCCTGCACGTCGGCGATGTCGCTGTCGAGCGCCTCGCGGAAGAACCGCCAGGACGCGGCGCGGTCCCGGCTGGCGAGCACCCACGCGTGGACGACGGCGCTCAGGGTCGAGCCGTGGCTGGTGCGCGCCAGGTAGTAGTCCACGGTGCGGTTCAGCGCGGCGACGTCGAACCGGTAGCCGAGCGTCGCCAGTGCGTCGCGGACGCCGCGCTCGCCGAGGACGAACACCAGCATCAGGACGTCGGCCTGCTTGGACGCCTGGTAGCGGTTCACCGAGTCGCCCTCCGCCTCCAGGATGCGGTCGAGCCGCCGGATGGAGTCGTAGCGTGACCGGTAGGTCTCCCAGTCCAGTTCGGCGAGCCGCTCGTAGCCCTCGAACTGGCTGATCACGCCGTCGTCGTGGAACACGACCCGCATCCGTCGTCCGACGTGGGCGAACAGTTCCGTCTCGTGGTCCTCGAGCCGGAGCCGGTGGCGCACGGCGCGAGCCTCCCGTTCGGGCAACGTGGCGAGGGCGTCCAGGGTGTACCGCAGCACCTGGGAGACCATGACGTTGGTGTACGCGTTGTTGTCGATCCCGGGGCGGTCGGCGTCGGGGTAGCCGTCGTGATACTCGTCCGGCCCCACCACGCCGCGGATGTCGTACCGGTCCGAGACGTCGTCGTACGTGGCGAGGCTGCACCAGAACCGGGCGATCTCCACGAGCATCTCGACGCCGTGGGCGTACAGGAACGTGAGGTCGCCCGTGGCCTGGAAGTACTGCCAGATGTTGTGCGCCACCGCCAGGCTCACGTGCCGCTGCAGATCGGAGTGATCCTCGATCCACCTGCCCGACGCCGGGTTGAGGTGCATCCGCTGCGTCTCGTCACGTCCGTCGCTGCCGCTCTGCCAGGGATACATCGCACCCCGGTACCCGGCGTCGGACGCCGCGCGCCGCGCCCGCGGCAGGCGCCGCCACCGGTACATCAGCAGCGACCGGGCGATCCACGGGAAGCGCAGCAGCAGGAACGGGAAGACGAACAGCTCGTCCCAGAACACGTGCCCCCGGTAGGCCTCCCCGTGCAGGCCGCGCGCGGGCATGCCCACGTCGAGCTGCCCCGTGTGCTCGGACAGGGTCTGCAACAGGTGGAACACGTACAGGTCCAGGGCCCGCTGCGACTCCCCGGGAACGACGACGCGGCTCGCCTGCCACAGCCGCTCCCAGGCGTGCGCGTGGTCCGCCAGAAGTTCCTCGAAGCGCGGCAGGCGGGCCGCGTGCCGGCGTGCGGCATACAGCGACTCGGAGATCGCCCGGTCCCGCGACGTGTACACCGCGACCCGCTTCTCGACCGTGACCGGCACCCCCTCGGCCAGCACCGGACTCAGGACGACGACGGCCTCGCCGGGGGCGCGCTCGAACACCGGGGACGGGCCCGCCGGCCCGGTGACCACGATCGCCGCCGCCTCCGCGACCCGCACCCGCGAGGTCGCGGTGCGCACCTGCAGCCAGGCGACGTGCTCGTCCTTGTCGTACCCCTCGACGCCGGGGACCAGGTGCCGCCCGTCCAGGTCGCGGTACCGCTCCACACCCGCATTGGTCACCCGTCCGTCGAGGCCCGCGCGGACCTCCAGCGGGCCCGACCAGTTCTCCGCCACGAAAGTGGTCTCCAGCGCGGCCACGTGCGGATCGTGCATCGACACCAGCCGCCGCTGGGTCACCACGAGGACGCGGCCGGCCGGGTCGCGGAACCGGGTGCGCCGGGTCAGGACGCCCCGCCGCGTGTCCAGGTCCTGCCGGTGGTCCAGGACCTCGCTCCCCGTGAGGGTCAGCCAGTCCTGCCCCGGCGTGCGGAACTTGAGCGGCAGCCAGTTCGGGACGTTGACCAGGTCCTCGTTCTCCACGGCACGGCCCGACACCACGGACGTCAGCCGGTCGTAGCAGCCGGCGAGGTAGGTGCCGGGGTAGTGCACGCCGTCGGCCCGCGACTCCGGGGCGGCGCCCCGCGTCGCGACGTAGCCGTTCCCCAGGGTGCACAGGGCCTCCCGCAGCCCCTCGTCCTCCGGGTCGAATCCCTCATACGACAGTGTGGCGTCTTCCATCCTGCCTCCCCGTCAGGGTGAGCTCGGCGAGATCGCCCACCACCAGATGCGCGCCCCGCTCGCGCATCTCGTCGCGGATCCCGCCGGCCCGGTCCACTCCGATCACCGTTCCGAAGCCGCCACGCCGGCCCGCCTCGACGCCGGCCAGCGCGTCCTCCACGACCGCGCACCTCCCGGGCCCCGCCGCCAGGCGCCGCGCGGCCTCCAGGAACAACGCCGGGTCCGGCTTGCCCGGCAGGTCCAGTCGGGCGGCGTCCACGCCGTCGACCCGCACGTCGGCGAGCGCGTCCACGCCCGCGGCGCGCAGCACCGGCCCGCAGTTGCGGCTCGCCGAGACCGCCGCGACGCCGACCCTCCGGCGCCTCAGCTCCTGCAGGAACGCCACCGCGTCGGGGAACGCCCGGACCCCGTGCGCCGCCACGTCGTCGAGGAAGTACCGCGTCTTGCGGTCCAGCAGGGACTCCAGAGCTTCCTCGGGCAGCACGATCCCGCGCGACCCGAGGAAACCGCGAGCGCCGTCGGCCCGCGGCCTGCCGTCGACGTACCGGAGGTAGTCGCTCTCGGCGTCGAACGGCGGCTCGCCCCGCTCCCGCAGGAGCTCGTCGAAGGCGCGCTTCCAGGCGGCCGCGTGCACACGGGCGGTGTCGGTGATGACACCGTCCGTGTCGAGGACGACGGCGTCGATCGTCTTCAGGTCCATCAGCTCCCCTCCGCCGACGACGGTCACCTTCGCAGATGCACCGGGTGATGCTCGATCTCCGAGATGTCCTCCGACGTCACCCGCAGCAGCCGGTCGGCCAGGTCACGCAGCGCACGGGCCGTGGCGAGTTCCTCGCCGATCACCGGGACCTCCGGGTCGTCCGGGTTGCGCCGGGCACGCCCGTGGCCCTCGAGCGAGGTCCCGTCCGACGTCGTGAGGACGGCGTGAGCCGCGGTCTCCGTGCTGTGGGTCTCGACGTCGTCCGCGTTGAAGAGCTGGATGACGACGTTCCAGGTGTGGTTCATGGCGATGCTCCTCTCACCACCCAGCGTCTCTCGCGCACGCGTCCCTCACCAGGGGGCACCCCGTGTCACGGCACGACGTGACCCGCCGCGCGGAACAACTCGTACCACTCGGCGCGCGTCAGCGGCACCTGGGACCCCTGCGCCGCACCCGCGACCCGCTCCGGCGTCGTCGTCCCCAGCACCACCTGCATCCGGGCCGGGTGGCGCGTGATCCACGCCGTCGCGATCGCGATGGCCGGCACGTCGTACCGCGCGGCCAGCCGGTCGATGACGGCGTTCAGCTCCGGGAACTCCGGGGACCCGAGGAACGTGCCCGTGAAGAACCCCGCCTGGAACGGCGACCACGCCTGGACCGTGATGTCGTTCAGCCGGCAGTAGTCGAGCACGCCCACCTCCCGGCTGGTCGACTGCTCCAGACCCACCATGTTGGCCGCCACACCCTGCGCCACGATCGCGGCGTGCGGCAGCGACAGCTGCAGCTGGTTGGCCACGATGGGCTGGGTCACGTGCCGGCGCAGCAGCTCGATCTGCCCCGGCGTGTGGTTGGAGACGCCGAACGCCCGCACCTTGCCCGCCGCGGACAGGTCGTCGAACGCCCGCGCGACCTCCTCCGGCTCCATCAGCGCGTCAGGCCGGTGCAGCAGCAGGATGTCGAGGTAGTCCGTGCCGAGCGCCTCGAGCGACCCCTCGACCGACTCCACGATGTGCTCGTACGAGAAGTCGAAGTACGGCCCGTCGCGCACGATGCCGCACTTCGTCTGGATGACCAGCCGCTCACGCTCGGACGGCGTGAGCCGCATCGCCTCCGCGAAGCGGCGCTCGCAGCCGTGCGGGCCGGAGCCGTAGACGTCGGCGTGGTCGACGAAGGTGATGCCCGCGTCGACGGCGGTGCTCATCAGGGTGCGGATCTCCGCGTCGGACTTCTCCTGGATCCGCATGAGGCCGAGCACGACGTTCGGCGCGACGATGTCCGTCCCGGGGAGGGTGAAGGTCTTCATCGGGTCACCTCCGCGCCCGCCGCGCTGAGCCGCGCGATCTCGTCGTCGGACAGGACGAGGTCCGTGGCCCGCACGGAGTCCGTGATCGACTCCGGCCGCGAGGCGCCCGGGATCGGAACCACGACCGGCGCGAGGGCCAGCTCCCAGGCAAGCGTCACCTGGAACGGGCTCACCTCGTGGTCCCGGGCCACGTCGAGGAAGGGCTCGAATTCCTGCCCCAGCTCGCCGGAGCGTGCCCGGGCGATCCCGCCGAGCGGGCTCCAGGGCAGGAAGGCGATACCGAGCTCGGCGCACAGCTCGAGCTCCGGGAGCGAGGAGCGGAAGCGCGGCGAGAACTGGTTCTGCACCGAGACGAGGCAGCCTCCGAGGATCTCGTTCGCCTCGCGGATCTGCTCCGGGTTCGCGTTCGAGATGCCCGCCATCTGGATGACGCCCTCGTCGAGCAGGTCCGCGATCGCGCCGACGGAGTCGGCGTACGGGACGGCGGGGTCGGGGCGGTGGAACTGGTACAGGCCGATGGCGTCGGCGCCGAGCCGCTGGGCCGAGGCCTTGGCGGCCTCCTTGAGGTAGGCGGGGTCGCCGTTCTGCGTCCAGGAGCCGTCGCCTGGGCGCAGGTGGCCGCCCTTGGTGGCTACGAGGACGTCGTCGGCCGAGGATCCGGCGGAGCGCAGCGCGGTGGCGATGAGCTCCTCGTTGTGGCCGACCTCGGCCGCGTCGCGGTGGTAGGCGTCGGCGGTGTCGATGAGGGTGACGCCGGCGTCGAGCGCGGCGTGGATGGTGTCGATCGACCGGGCGGTGTCCGGGCGGCCCTCGATGGACATCGGCATGCCGCCGAGACCGATCGCGCTCACCTGACGGCTGCCGATGCTGCGGTTCTGCATCGTGGTACATCTCCTTGGTCGTGCTGGATGGTCGAGCGGTGGAGGACCGCACGGGCCGACACTAGAGAGCGATAGCCTAGAAGTCCAACAACTTCAACTCATGACTCCCAGAAGAAGGACTTGTCAATGGAGCTGCGACAGCTCGAGTACCTCGTCGCGCTGGCCGAGGAGCGTCAGTTCACCCGGGCCGCGGACCTCACCGGAGTCTCGCAGTCGGGGCTCTCGGCCGCCATCCGCAGCCTGGAGGACGAGCTGGGCACCAAGCTCTTCGACCGGACCACGCGCAAGGTGGAGCCCACCGAGGCCGGGGCGGCGCTCCTGCCGTTCGCCCGCTCGATGCTCGGCCAGGCCGCGGCCGCGCGCGACGCCGTCGTCCACGTCTCCCACGAACTGTCCGGGCAGCTGCGGGTGGGCGCGGAGCAGTGCCTCGGCCTCGTGGACGTGCCCACGGTGCTCGAACGGTTCCACCGGCGCCACCCGCGCGTCGAGGTCGAGTTCACCCAGGCCGGCTCCGACGACCTCCTCACGGGAATCCGCGAGCGCCGGCTCGACGTCGCCTTCGTCGCCGGGACCGAGCAGTTCGGCTCGCTGTCCAGCACGCGTATCGGGCACGAGGCGCTGGTCGCGGTGCTGCCCCCGGGGCATCCGCTCGGTGTGCGTACGTCGGTGGAGCACGGCGAGCTCGCCCGGGAGAGCTTCATCGACTTCCACGCGTCGTGGGGGATGCGGCGGCTCAACGACACGGCGTTCGAGGCCCGGCGGGTGCACCGACGAGTGCGTTTCGCGGTGAACGACGTCCACACGCTGCTCGATCTGGTCAGGCGCGGGCTCGGCGTCGCCGTCGTCCCCCGGCACGTGGCGGCGAAGCCGCAGGCGGCGTCGCTCACGACGGTGCCGCTGCGAGGTGAGGTGGGGCCGGACTGGGTAGTGTCGCTGGTGACCGCGCCGTGGGCGGCGGACTCGCCGGCGCCGCACCTCGTCGAGCTGGTCCGGGATCCGCCGGCCTGCCGCGAGGCCCATGCGGAGGCGGTCGCCGTCGGGCCGTGCACGTGAGCCTCGACGTAGTCGCTTCCGGTCGCAGCCGGAGATGTGCCGAGCCGAAGCGCGGTGAGCCGCCCGTCGTACGGCCAAGGCGGTTCAGCACGCCGTACTTGGGACGCGCGTGGGCGGGGCCGTCGTCGTACTTTCCGGTGAACAGCCGTGCCTCCCACCGCCGGCGGTCACCGCCGGGGTGCGCCGTCAGGCCACCGTTGGAGGTGCCGGTCTCGAACTGCGAGCGCCAGAAGCCGTCGTGCGCGAGCCGCTCGATGAGCGTCTCCTTGCTGTCCGGGATGGCGCGGTCGGGGTGGAAGTTCGTGCCACCGGCGTCGACTTTCACAGCATGCCGCGGTCGCGGGCCGTGGCGGCGGCCTCGGTGCGGGACTGGGTGCCGAGCTTGGTGTTGATGTGCGCGAGGTGGGACTTCACGGTCGCCACGGACACGAACAGCTCGCGGGCCACCGCCTCGTTGGACCGTCCGGCCGCGACGAGTCGCAACACCTCCAGCTCCCGCGCGCTGAGGTTGAGGGCGGGGGCCCGCATGCGCCCGAGCAGTCGCCGCTGGACGTCGGCGCCGAGTGCGACCTCGCCGGCCGCGGCGGAGCGAATGGCGCGCGCGAGTTCCTCGGTGGGGGCGTCCTTGAGGAGGTAGCCGGTGGCGCCGGCCTCGACGGCGGCGAGGATGTCGGCATCGGTGCCGTAGGTGGTGATGACGAGTACGGGCGTGGCGTGGCGCCGGGCGATGGTTCCGGTGGCCTGGGCGCCGCCCATGCGCGTGTCGCCGAAGCGCAGGTCGAGGAGGATGACGTCGGGCCGGCCGCCGTCGTCGAGCCAGCGGATGAGGTCTTCGGCGGTCGGGGTCTCGTGCACGACCCGCATGTCGGGCTGACCGTCGATCACGGCGCGCAGCCCCGCACGGACCACCGGGTGGTCGTCGGCGAGGACGACGTCGATCACGAGGGATCCTCCAGGGGTCGGATCGGCAGGGTGGCCGCCAGGGCGGTGCCGCCGCCGGGGCTGGTCTCCAGCGCGAGCGTGCCACCGAGCTCCTGCACGCGCGAGCGGATGGCGGGGATGCCGAAGCCGCGGCCGGTCCTCCGGCCGGTTCCCGTCGCCGCGGGATCGAAGCCCTTGCCGTCGTCGACGACGTCGAGGGTGACGCTGTCGGCCTCATAGGTCAAGGTCACCTGGGCGCGGGCGGCGTCGGCGTGCTCGGCGACGTTCGCGAGCGCCGACTGGGCGATGCGCAGCAGCGCGGTCTCCAGTGGTACGGGCAAGGGGCGCACGGTGCCGCTGGTACGCACCATGACCGCGAGCGGCCGCGGGGTGCCGGTGGAGGCGGCGTCGTCCGGTGTGCCGGCGGTCCGTTCGGCGACCCGCCGTATCGCGGCCGGCAGGGTGGTGCGGTCCAGGTCGGCCGGCGTGAGGTCCTGGACGACGCGCCGGGCCTCGGCCAGGCTGTCCCGCGCGGCGGAGCGCGTCTGACCGACGAGCGCCCGCGCCTTGGCCTCGTCGGAACCGACGGCGCCCTCCGCCGCGCGCAGCAGCAGCTCGATCGCCGAGAGGGACTGCGCGAGCGTGTCGTGGATGTCGCGGGCGAGGCGCGCGCGCTCGTCGGTGACGGCGCGTTCCCGCTCGGCCTGCGCGAGGTGGCGGCGGGCCTGCGTCAGCTCGTCCACCGTGCGCTGCCGCGACTGCGACTCGCGGACGAACGCCTCGATGCCGAGCACCACTCCCACGGCGACGCCCGCGCCGAGCAGGGGGCCCAGGACGTACCCGGTCCACGGCCCGTCACCGGCCCGCACGAGGAGTCCCTCGACGACCGCCACCGCGGCGGTCAGCACCACGGCGAGAACCCCTCGATGCGGCCCCAGCACGTGCATGTGCAGGAGCATGAGCGGGAATGCGACCCACAGCGCCGCCGACGACAGCCACAGCAGCAGCACCCATACGATCGTGAGCGCGCAGATCCATGCGGCGTCGGGCCACCATGTGCCCCTGGGGGCGTCGACCGCACGCTCGTGCATGCGCACGACGGCGCGCCCCCACACGTAGATCGCGAGGAACGCTCCGGCGGCGGCCACCGCGGGCCGTCCGCCTCCTGGAGGGGCCTGGACGACGGCGATCACCACCAGCGTCACCAGCAGGACATCGAGCCCCACGACGAGTCCCCGGGTCGCCGGGAGGACGGGGTGGCGGCGGATCACCCGTCCACGATAGCCAGCCGTCGCGCGGGCGCATCGTCCGAACGGATGATCTGTCCGTCCGCCCTTCGGCGTCGCACGATCACTCCGGGTCCCGATGATTCCGCACTCGTCCGGGCGGAGGCTGGAGCATGCCCGACGCCGGGTCCGGCGGCTGCTCCGGGCCCCCGTTCCGTATGGAGGTATCTCGTGTTCGTCGCCCTGCGCGATCTGGCGCATGCTCGTGGCCGCTTCGCCGTGATGTCCGTGGTGATCGTGCTGATCACCTTCCTGGCGACGTTCCTGGCGTCCCTGACGGCGGGGCTGGCGCGCGACTCCACGTCCGCCCTGACGGATCTACCGGTCGATCACGTCGCGTTCTCCATGCCCGCCGACGACCACGCGCCCGGGTTCACCGCATCCCGCGTGACCTCCGACCAGTGGGAGGCGTGGACGCGTACGCCGGGCGTCGAGTCCGCTGCCCCGCTAGGCGTGGCGACCACCCGCGCCGAGTCGGACAGCACGACGGCGTCGGTCACGGCGCTCGGCGTGGCGGAGGGCACGAACCTGGTGCCGTGGGACGCGGGCGACGTCGGCCCCGGCACGGTCGTCCTCACGCCCGGCGCGGCGGACGAGTTGGGCGTGCGAACCGGCGACGCGGTCACCCTCGGCGACAGTGAGCTGACGGTCGCGGCGACGGTCGGCGCCGACGGGTCCTTCTCCCACACGCCGGTCGTCTGGACGAACCTGGACGACTGGCAGGCGATCGGGGCACGCGGCCCCGCCGACCCGGACGACGGCCCGGTGGCGACGGTCATCGCGCTGACCACGTCGGGAGCCGACGACGACGCGCTGGCCACCGCGGACGACGCCCTGGGCACAACGACGGTCACAACGTCTGACGCCCGCTCCGCGGTGCCGTCCTTCGCCGGCGAGAACACGTCGCTGACGATCATGCAGGCATTCCTGCTGGCCATCTCCGCCCTGGTGGTCGGTGCGTTCTTCACCGTCTGGACCATCGGCCGCACCGGCGACATCGCCGTGCTCAAGGCGCTCGGCGGGTCCACCGGGTACCTGCTGCGCGACGCCCTGGGGCAGGCCGCGGTGCTGCTGGCCTGTGGCGTGGCGATCGGCACCGGGATGGCCGTCGCCGGGGCCTCGCTGCTGCCGCCCGCCATCCCGGTCGACATCACCACCGCCACGATCCTGACGCCGGCCGCGAGCCTCGTCGTGCTCGGCCTGGCCGGCGCCGGGGTGGCCGTGGCCCGGATCGCCCGCGTCGACCCGCACGCCGCGCTCGCCGCCCGCTGAGGATCCCCGAAGGAGACACCGATGGACCTGCATCTGGAGAGCATCACTCTCATCTACCCCGACGGCGACACCACGCTCACCGCCGTTGACGGCGTCGACCTCACCGTGCCGGCCGGCACGACCACCGCCCTGCTGGGTCCGTCCGGGGCGGGGAAGTCCAGCCTGCTGGCCGTGGCCGCCGGACTCACCCGCCCCAGCCATGGCACGGTGGCGATCGGCGGCGGGATCGTCTTCACCCCCACCACGACGGTGGCGGAGACGACCCGCGTGCGGCTCGAGCGCATCGGCATGGTCTTCCAGTCTCCGCAGCTGCTCGGCTCGCTCACCGCGCTCGAGCAGCTCGAGCTGCACGCCCATCTGCGCGGGCGCCGGCCGACGAGCGTGCGCGAGCGCGCCCTGGAACTGCTGGACGCCGTCGGTGTCGCGGACCTGCGCGACCGGCGGCCGGCACAGTTGTCCGGCGGGCAGCGGCAGCGGGTTGCGATCGCGCGGGCGCTGGTCGGGCGCCCGCAGGTGCTGCTCGTGGACGAGCCGACGTCAGCGCTCGACCACGAACGCGGCACCCGAGTGGTCGAGCTCATCACGGGCCTGGCCCGCGAGACCGGCGCGGCGACCCTGCTGGTCTCGCACGACGCGGCCACGCTGGCGACGGTCGACGCCACGGTCCGCATGCTCGACGCGCGGATCGAGCAGGACGCGTGGATCGGCACACGCTGAGACGGCGGCCGTCTCGGCTCAGCCCGGTGCCGCGGCGACGCTCCGGACCGCGTCCAGCATCTCGTCGACGGAGCCCGCGCTCCTCAGTCAGCTGCCGCGATCCCGCTGGGCGGGCTGGTCGCGGGCGTCGTGGCCGAGACCGCCGGGACCGCCGGGACCGCCGGGACGCGGACGGTCCTCCTCGCCTCCGCGTTCGTCCTGCTCCTGGCACCGGTGATCGTCTGGTTCAGCCCGATCCGGCGGCTGCGGAACCGGGAGGGCTTCTCCCGGACGGGCCGGTAACGGCGCTCGGGCTACCCCTGCCTACCGGGCGTCTCCTGGGTGTCCGGCGTGTGCCGCCGCCGCGCGATCCAGATCGCGGCCACGACCAGGAGCACCCCCGCTCCGAGCAGCGCGACCAGGGCGGCGAGGGTGCCGCCGAACCACGTCGAGAAGGACCACGGCAGGGCGATGAGCAGCCCCGCGGCGCCGATCCCCAGAAGCACCAGATCCGTCATCACGACTGCCATCACGGCGATCGCCGCGGCCGTGGCCAGCGTCACCACGAGCCCGGCGTCGTCGGTCGCGAACGAGAGCAGCAGCGCCCCGAAGATCGCCAAGGACGCCCCGAGCCCGAGCGCGAACCTGCGCGGACGGAGCACGCCGAAGTATGCGAGCACGAACCACACCAGGCCCAGGGCCCAGACGCCGATCCCGGTCGGATAGCCGTAGTCGCTGACCTGGTCGATCGTCGCCTCCACCGCGGTGGCCAGGGCCACCAGAGCCACGAGGTGCTGCAGGGCCGTCGGCCGGAGCCACCAGAGCGCCACGGCGACGACGGCGGTGGCGGCGCTGGTGATCAGGAAGCTCGTGCCGTCGTGGGTCTCGTGGTCGTTGATCTCGAAGAAGACCTCCGACGTGAGCAGCCCCATGAACCCGGCGAACGCGCCCGTGGCTCCCGCCCAGAGCACGGCCCGCAGGCGGATCCCCTGGTCGCCCGCCTGCCGGGGTACGGCGATACCGGCGACGAGCAACACCACGAAGGCCCCGCCGAGCACGGCCACGCGGCCGGCCACGCCGAAGTCCTCCCAGAACTGGGTGGCCAGCAGTATGGCCGCCACCAGGATGATCACGCCGCCGACGTAACCGAGCGCCTCGACGAGCAGCGATCGGCGGGCCGCGGGCGTCGCGTCCGCCCGGGCCGCCCGGGCACGCTCGTGAGCGGCGACGCGGTCGGCCTGCTCCTGCGTGATGATGCCCGCGTCGACCCATTCGGCGAGGCGGGTTGCCGGGACGGGGTCGGCGGCAGGAGGGTGACCCGCGGACGTGCGGGCTGAGTTTCTCATGCGCGTGATCATGGCAGACGCTTCCCGCCGCGACCACGAAAGTCCCGCTCGCGGTCACACGGCCGGCGTCAGAAGGCCCTGTGTCGCGGAGCGGGCGCGGTCGAGCCGGGCGGCGACGTCCTGCCAGTTCGCGATGTTCCAGAACGCCTTGACGTAGTCCGCCTTCACGTTGAGGTAGTCCAGGTAGAACGCGTGCTCCCACATGTCCAGCATCAGGAGCGGCACGGTGCCGGCCGGCAGGTTCGCCTGCTGGTCGAACAGCTGGAACACCGAGAGGCGCTCCCCCACCACGTCCCAGGCAAGCACGGACCAGCCCGAGCCCTGGATGCCCGTCGCCACCGCCGCGAACTGCGCCTGGAACGCCGCGAACGACCCGAAGAACTCCGTGATCGCGGCCGCCAGCTCGCCGTCGGGCGCGCCGCCGCCGTCCGGGGACAGGTTGTTCCAGAAGATCGTGTGGTTGACGTGGCCGCCGAGGTGGAACGCCAGGTTCTTCTCGTGCAGGTTGACGGCCGCGAGGTCACCGGTCGCGCGGGACTCGGCCAGCGCGTCCAGCGCGGCGTTGGCCCCCGCCACGTAGGCGGCGTGGTGCTTGTCGTGGTGCAGTTCCATGATGCGGCCGCTGATGTGCGGCTCCAGGGCGGAGTAGTCGTAGGGCAGGTCCGGCAGGGTGTAGGCAGGCATCGCTGATCCTCTCGTCCGTTGTGTCGTCGTGGACGTTCGCCACGCTAGGACCTCAACCAGCATTCAGGTCAACGGTGACGCTCGCCACTGGACGCGGCGTCCGGCCCGCTGCCACAACCCCCCTCCGTCGTCTAAGGTAAGGCTCGCCTCACCCCCATCGACCGCCCGGAGTCGCCATGACCCTCATCTCGCGCTACTCGACCCGCCTGCTGCTCAGCACCGCCGCCATCGGCGCGGCGGGCGGCCTGCTCGTCGTCGGGCTGAACTACGCCCTCGTCGGCCTGCCGCCCAGCAGCCTGACCTACGCGATCTACGCAGCAACCACCCCCGCCTGGGCGCTCGGCTCGTTCGTCGCGATGGCCCTGTTCCGCCGGCCAGGAATCGCCCTGCTCACGTCCGTGTTCTCCGGCGTGATCAACCTCGCCTCCCCGTTCGGGGTGGCGCAGCTCGTGAACTTCCTGGTCATCGGGCTGCTGCTGGAGCTGCCGTTCGCCGTCGCCCTGTACCGGCGCTGGAGCGACAGGTTCTTCTGGATCGCCTTCCCGGTGGGGGCGCTGCTGCTCAGCGTGGGCTACCTCGCCCCCACGCTCGCGGCCGGCGCCATCGACCCCTCCGAGATCACGGGATGGCTCTCGACGCTCCTGGTCGTGGCGACCGTCGCCCTCGCGCTCGGACTCACCGCCCTCTCCCTGCGCACGGCCACGAGCCTGCGCAGGGCGGGGATCGTCGGCGGGACGGGCGGGGTCAGAGGATCGACCAGCGCCGCGGGATCCACCGGCGCACCCGCCGACGCCGTCGGACACGCAACCGCGCCCGCACGCGGCGACGCGACCGCCACCGAGTAACACATGCCGACGCCCCTGCTCCTGGCCGACCACGTCACGATCCGGTACGACGGCGCCGCCGTCGCCACACCCGGCGACGCCACCCTCGCCGTCGAGCCCGGCGAGGTCGTGCTGCTGCTCGGGCCGAGCGGCTGCGGCAAGTCCACGCTCGCGCTCGCGGCCAACGGGCTGGTCCCGCAGTCCGTGCCCGCCACGGTGAGCGGAAGCCTTCTCGTCGGGGGTGGAACCGATCCCGGCACCACGCCGACGCCCCAGGTCGCCGCCCGGGTCGGCATGGTGTTCCAGGACCCGGACGTCGGACTGATCGCCGGCACCGTCCTGGACGAGGTGTGCTTCGGCCCGGAGAACCAACGGCTGCCCGTCGACGAGGTGCTCGCCCGCGGGGAGGACGCGCTACGCCGCACCGGCCTCTGGGAGCGCCGCCACGACAACCCGGACACCCTGTCCGGCGGGGGCCGCCAGCGACTGGCGATCGCCTGCGCCCTCGCGCTCGGCGCCCCGCTGCTGGTCCTCGACGAGCCGACGGCGAACCTCGATCCGGTCGGTACCGAAGAGGTGTACGCGACGCTGCGCGACCTGGTGTCCGACGGCGATCACGGCGTGCTGCTCGTCGAGCACGACCTCGACGCCTGCGCGGGCCTCGTCGACCGGGTCGTCGTGCTCGACCGGAACGGGCGCACCGCGCTGACCGGCACCGCGCGCGAGATCCTGGCCGGGCGGGCCGGTGAGCTCATGGACCTCGGCGTCTGGCTGCCCGTCGCGACGCTCGCCGCCTGGCACCTGCGTGCGGCCGGGGTGCCGTTCGACGGGTTGCCGCTCACACCGGCCGAACTGACGGCAGCAATGGACGCGGCGCTCGACGCGGTCCCGGCGCTGCCGCCGCCCGCACCGAGAGCAGTGCCGTCGCAACCGGCGACGGCGACCCGACCAGCCGGATCATCCCCCGCGCGGCTGCCCGGACCGCTGCCGCTGCCGAACCCCGGGCTTCCGGCCGGCCCGGCTCAGCCGTCGGGCATGGCTTCATCGTCGCCGGCCCCGGGCCGTGCGTCCGGTCCCTCGCGGGCCGACGACGTCGTCGTCGACGTCGCGCACCTGACGGTCATGCGGCATGCGCCCACCCGGACCGGCGGCCCGCGCCGCACGACCGTGCTCGACGACGTGTCGCTGACGGTGCGCCGGGGAGATTTCGTCGCCGTCGTCGGCACGAACGGCGCCGGGAAGACCACGCTGCTGCGTGCCATCGCGGGCGTCACTCCCCCACCCCGGCGCACGGTGACGGTCGCCGGGCTCGACCCCGCTCGCGCGAACGTGCGGGAACTCGCCCGGCGGGTCGGGTTCGTGTTCCAGAACCCCGAGCACCAGTTCGTGCGGTACACCGTGGCCGAGGAACTCGCCCACGCGCTGGAGGTGCAGCGTGTGCCCGCTGCCCGGATCGCCGAGCGTGTCGAGGAGATGCTCACCCGGTTCGGGCTCGGGGAGCACCGCGACCGGCACCCGTTCCTGCTCTCCGGCGGGCAGAAGCGCCGGCTGTCGGTAGGGACCGCGCTCATCGCGGGCGCGGAGGTGCTCGTCCTGGACGAGCCGACGTTCGGGCAGGACCGCGAGCGCGCCGCGGAGCTCCTGGAGATCCTCGCGGGCCTCAACGCGAGCGGCACCACGGTGCTCGTCGTCACCCACGACCTGCAGCTCGTCGCCGACCACGCGAGCCACGTGGCGGTGCTGCGCGACGGCCGGCTGGTCGCCCACGACCGTACCGAACACGTCTTGGCGGGCGACGCCCTGCTCGATGCCGGGCTGCGCCTGCCGCCACTGGCCGAGGCCACCCGGGGGCTGGCCCGGCACCCGGAGTGGCGTTCCGTCACCCGCGTCGCCGACCTCACGGCGGTGCGTGCGTGACCCGGTTGCTCCACCGGCTCAACCCGCTCGCCGTCGTGGCAGCGGTCGCTCCGGCGGTCGTCGTGCTCGTCGCCGTGCGCGACCTCTCCACTCCGCTCGTGCTCCTCGTGCTCGCGACCGCGCTCCTGCTCCTCGGGGCGCGCGTACCGGCGCGGCGCGCCCCGCTGGCCTTCGGGCTGCCGGTCGCGTTCACGCTGGTGGCGGCCGTGTCGTTCGGGCTGTGGGCCGATCCCGACGCCATCCCGGGCACGCCGACTCTGATCGAGGCCGGGTCCTACCGGTTCACCCTCGGGTCGTGGCTCGCCGGGCTCGGGATCTCCCTGCGGCTCGGCGCGCTCCTCGCCGTCGTCCTCGTGCCGGGGTTCGCCACGACGGGACCGGACCTGGTGCGCGCCGTCGTGCAGAACCTGCGCGTGCCGTACCGCATCGGGTACACGGCGTTCGCGGCGTTCCGGTTCGTGCCCCGGTTCGGGCACGAGCTCGCGGTCATCCGCGCCGCGCACCGGGTGCGCGGGGTCGCCGGCGGGCGCGGCCCGCTGGCCGGGCTACGGCGCTGGGCCGGCTACCTCGTTCCGCTGCTGGCGGGCGCGATCCGGCACGCCGAGCGGGTCGCGCTGGCCATGGACGCCCGCGCGTTCGGCGCGCACGCCACGCGGACCGAGCGGTACCTCGTGCCGTTCCGGGGGCGCGACGGCGTGTTCGTCGGCGTGTGCTGGGCCGTCACGGCGGCGGTGGTGGTGTTCGCGCAGCCTGTGCTGGGGTTGCCGCTGCCGGTCGCGGCGGGCTGAGGGGTGTCGCGTCCCCGACGAGCTCGCGGCGCCGCAGCAAGGCGGCACGCAGCGCGGCGACCACCGGTCGCTCGTCGTCCTCGCGAGTGACCAGGTGGAGCCGGCGCCGCAGAGGCGCCTCCAGCGCGACGAAGGCCACCCCACGCTGATCGGCGGCCACCCGGGCGAGGCGCGGTACCAGCGCGACCGCCAGCCCGCTGGCGACCAGATCGAGCTGCCCCGTGTAGGAACTGATCTCGTACCGGATGTCGGGGTCCAGACCGGCATGCCGGAGGACGTCGACGACGGTGGTGTACGGCCCGCTGCCCGCCGGGCAGACGACCCACGGATGATCGGCGGCCTCGACGATGCTGCGCGGCCGCGGCGCGAGACCCGCCGGAACCGCCAGGTCGACCGGCTCGTCGAGCAACAGCTCGGCGCGCAGCGAGGACAGTTGCGGGAAGCTGTTGCTCGCCCAGCTCTCGACGATCGCGACGTCCAGCCGGCGCCCGGCCAGCATCTCGACGAACTCGGGTGCCTCACCGTCCACGATCACGGGCTCGACGCGCGGGTGGTCCGCGACCAGGCTCGCGACGGCTGGACCGATGACGGTCCGGATCGCCGACATCACGCCGCCGATCCGCAGCCGCCCGCCGATCTCCTCCGACATCTGCCCCAGTTCGTCGTCGGCCTGCCGCACGACCTGGCGTACTGCCCGCGCATGCCGGGCGAGGACGACGCCCGCGGCCGTGAGCCGGATTCCTCGGCCCGACGGTTCGACCAGCGCGGTGCCGAGCTCCCGCTCGAGCTTGCGCAGTTGCTGGCTCACCGCCGGGCCGCTGACGTACAGCGCCTCGGCAGCGGCGCGGACCGAACCGTGCTCCGCCACGGCGTCGAAGACCCGCAGCCGGTCCCACTGCTGCATGGCGCGCCTCCGTTCGGCCAGGACAAAGCCCTGTTCGGCTAAAACAAAGCCTTGCTTATCGATTTTCCGAAGTATTCCTCTATTGAGTTTATCAGTAGGGGTTGGAACGATCGTCGAGTGACGCATGCGACCCGCGCCGCCGAGACCCGGGCGGAGCCCAGGCCTGCCGAGGCGAACCAGATGTCCGTGACGCTGGTGCTCGTGCTCGGCTGCGCGCTTGTCGGCGCGTCATCGACTTTCATCAAGCTCTCCGGTGCCACCGCCGACACCGCGGCTTTCCTGCGGTGCACGCTGGCCCTGCCCGTGCTCGTTCCGCTCGCGGTACCGGAGTGGCGGCGGTACGGCAGACCACCGGCGCGCATGATCGGCCTCGGCGCCCTCGCCGGCATCCTCCTCGGCCTGGACTACCTCATGTGGACGCAGAGCATCCTCGACGCCGGTGCGGCGGTAGCGACCGTACTGATCGGCATACAGGTGGTGGCGTTCCCGGTCCTGGCCCGGATCTTCGGCGGCGAGCGCCTGCAGCGGCGGTTCCTGGTGGCGTTGCCGGTGATGATCGTCGGCCTCGCTCTCACCGGAGGCTTGCTCGACGCGGACCCGGGCGCGCCGCATCCGGTGCGCGGGACGGTCCTGGGGATCACCGCGGGTGTCTGCTACGCAGGATTCCTGTACGTCATCCGACCCGCCAGCAACGTCGACCGCCGGATGGTCGTCACGCCTATCAGCGCCGCCACGACGGCGGCCGCCGTCGTCATCGGGTCGGTCGGAGCGCTCTCAGGTGGCATCGATCTCGCGCTCACCCCGCACGCCTGGTGGTGGCTGACGGCCGTAGCGCTCGGTGGCCAGGTGCTGGCGTTCCTCCTCATCGGGTACAGCTCCGTCCGGCTGCCCGCAGGACGGGCTGCCGCCATCATGCTCCTGCAGCCCGTCGCGGCGGTCGTGCTCGGCACGCTTGTCCTGCATGAACAGCCCGCAGCTGCGCAGTACACCGGAATGCTCCTGACCGTGGCCGCGATCGCCGTCGCGACCGTGGTGGTCAGGCGCGGGCGAGCGAGCGCAGGATCGGTGACGGGTCCTGGCCGGCGGGCAGGTCGCTGACCTGGCCGTCGCCGACCTCGATGACGCGCCAGGCGCCGTCGGATCGCTCGGCCAGGTCCGTCGTGACGAACGGTGTGCCGAGTGCGCGGACCCGTTCGCCGACGTCGTCGAGTGCGCCGGCCGGAACCTCGGGCGCGGATTCCGGCGTGTCGGGGTGTGAGGTGACCAGCGCAGGCTCACCGCCGACCCACCAGACACGCGCCTCGCGGGTGCGCCCGGCGTCGTCGGCCCGGAACGACTCGAAGGCGCGGGCGACGATCCCGCCGACCAGGTCCTGGTCCTGCAGCTCGACCAGACGGGCTACCACGCGAGTCGCCGCCCCGATATCGGCGAGGTCGGGCACGAAGCACGCCTCGTGCCACTCGTGCTTGCGCGACTTCACGTAGTCCTTCACCACGCCGGGCCCGCCGCCGAGCGGCGCGGTCAGACCGGCGACGTCGTCGTACGACGGCGTGCGGCCGGCCTCCCACGGCAGCCAGGCACTCGCCGGGGTCAGGCCGGTGAACACGTCGTACCAGCCGGGCAGCTCGTGGGCGCGCCGGTAGGCGCCGGGATCGGTGGCCAGGTGGATGCCCCGCGACGCCAGCATGGCCGCGAAGCGTGCGTAGGCCGGGGCGGGGAGCATCCATCCCCGGTACCAAGCCGTCACGGCGTCGTCCCCGGCGTCGGGCCCAGGTGCCGGAACCCGGCGGAGCGCGCCGGGATCGCCCGCCAGCAGCACGTCATGATCCACCACCGCCGCGCCCCAGCCCGCCTCACGGGCGGCCTCGGCCTCACGGGCGTAGTGCAGATCGGGCAACCGAGGCGCGAGCGGGTCGGCCGGGACGAGCAGGAGCGAGGTCACGGACGTCAACGTAGCGCCCCGGTGGCCCCGTGGAATCGGCGCGGAGCGCGCCCTGTCCGGTGATCGTCACGTCCGGGATCAAGCCGCCGCGAGTCTGCCTTCCTCCTTGAGGCCGGGGCTGCTGCACGGATAGGTGACACCTGACTTGTGGCGCTGTATGGCGCTGTATGGCGCTGCTGAGAGGATGTCTCCCGTGCCCCGACGACGACGAGATTTCTCGGTTGGCCCAGCTCGGTCGCCGGTTCCTTCAGGCCTGTGCTGCCTGGAGCGTGTGGCGGACCTTGGCGGCGCGGCCGTTTCGTCGCTTCAGCCGAGCTTCACGAACCTGAGCATCTCGAAGGCCCCAGGCGCCTTGCACATCAGGCAGCGCGAAGAGTGGTGATTTGTTCGGCAAGCTCGCGCGCTTCTCCGTTGCGCGGGTGGAGATTGGCGCCCTGCTGGACCCAGGCCAGGCGGTCCATCAGCCGAGACGAACGCACGGATTCGAGTCTGGGGAGGACGTCCGAGGCGATGCGTACTCCCTCTGTGACATTGCCGGCTCGAAGGTTGTTTGCGGCCACGGCGATAAGATCTGAAGCGCGAGAACGTGCGTCCGAGTCGTCGCGCATCTTGAACGAACGCGACGCGTGATGAGCCCCGAGTTCGGCGAAGGACGCGTCGTGCGCGGACAGCGCCGTGTAGGCCATGCCAGATACACCTTCGATCTCGGCGGCCGTCATGAAGTTGAGCCATGTCGGCGTAGCCTGGTTGGTGTCGCGGGCCAGCTCGTCAGATGCACGGCTGAGCAGGCTCTTGGTCTGCTCAGCGTTGCCTATATCAGCATGCGCCCACGCCGTGCCGAGGCACAACAGAGAGACTGCTCGGGGGGAGTTGGCGTCTTGCGCCGCCAGTTGCCCGAGCTGGAATACCTTGTGCGCGCTCTCAGGTTCCTTCTGATGAAGGTAGACGCGACCCATCTGCCAGAGAACCTTCGCGGCGAGCGCGTGTTCCTTGCTCTCCTTGGCGAGAACGAGTGCGTTGGCGAAGTGTCGGTTGGCCTGCTTGTGTGCTCCGGTGTCGAAGGACACCCAGCCTGCCAGGGAATGCAGGTCCGCGAGAGCGCACCGCAAGCGGTCACGAACATCGTCGGACGTCGAGGAATCCAGCATTCGTGTCGCCCACTGAAGATGGCCCCCTACGGCCGACCTGACCGACTCCCCGCCGAATTGATCGTCTTGTGCACGGAAGAACTCGACGGTGCTCTCCAAATTCCTGACGTCGGCGTCTCCGATTCGACCAGGCGCTGGCGCGGCCTGGGGAACGATCCGGATTCGGTCGAGCTCAGCACCGGTCAGGCCGACCATCGCAGCCTTGGCAACCAGGCCGATGAAGCCTCTGCGTTCCACGTCGGAATCTCCTTCCACTTCACTCCCGCTCGGCGGGCCTACGGCCATCGGCGGGCCTATGGCCAAATGGGTACGGCGGTCCTGCGGCCCCTGGACAGGAGAGGCGCGGACAAGAGCAGCAGACCCGCCCGCCGCGAGAAGTGCGCCGCCGTTCAGGACATGTCGTTCAGGCGTTGAGTAGGAATCCAGGTCGGCCTCGTCCAGCAGGTCGCCCACGGTACAGCCGTGACCGAAGGTGTGAGCCAGCGCCCCGAGGATCGTCAGCGATGGCTTCGCGCCGCCATAGGGCCAGGATTCCCACTCGCTCACCCGGCTCTCCGAGATCGGGAAGCCCGGGTTGGCGGCGCGCAACTGCTGCACGAGCTTCCATTGGGGCCAGCCCATCGCGTACCGCCAGGCCGTGCGCGGCCGGACGCGGAACGTGCCGGCGATCTCCGAGGCTACGTGCCGCATCGTGAGCCCTTGCGAAAGCAGGTGCTCACGGAGCTGTTCTCTTCGTGCCTTGGCGCTGGTGGCCATGCCCGCCCCTTCGACGGCCCGTTGACGTGCGGCTTCGTGGCAATTGTAGGGAGCGCCCGTTCGCCAGTCATCACCGGAGCGAAAACTTCCAGCTCCCTGGAAGAAAACCACCCGACGGCGACGGGATCTTCCAGGACCACCTGCCCACACAGTGGTCGGACTCGAAGGTGGTAGTTCCTGCCGCCCGAAGCATCCGAACTCAACCGCTGGAGCGCGACATGACGAGCATCCCGCAGGAGTCCTCATTTCATAAGCCAGCCGCGTATCGCCGCCCGGTGGGGGTCGTTTTCCTCGGTCTCGACGGCACCCTCGTGCGCGAAGGCGACGACGTCGTGCCGGAGCCGACGCGTCGCGCGGTGGCAGCGACGATCGCGAGGGGTATCAAGGTGGTGCCCTGCACGCGCCGATCCGCGTTGAGTGTCTTGCCGATCGCCGAACTCCTGGGACTCGGCAAGGGCAGCCTCTTCATCGCGTCCAACGGCGCGGTCACCGCCGAGCTGACCGGGAACCGGCGTCGCCCGTTCGAGATTCTGCGCCAGCGGATGTTCGACCCGTGGGCGGCGTTTACCGTGTCCATGGCCGTGGCACCGCAGGTTGCCATGGCGGTCGAACAGGTGGGAGTCGGATGGCGCGTCAACAAGCCCTTCCCTCCGGGCCGACTGCGCGGGCTTGAGCACATCGTCGACGAGCGCGTCCTGTGGTCCGAACACACCACGCGCGCCGTCGTCCACGCTCCCGGCATCGCCGAGTACGCGCCGCAGATCGAGGGAGCCGGGTACACCGCGACACCGGCCGCCGCCGATTGGCTCAGCATCGCCCAGCGAGGACTCTCCACGGCAACCGAAGCCGACGCGCTACGCCACCGGTGGGGCATCCATCCCGATGACACCGCCGCGATCGGCGACGGCGCGAGCGACATCCGCCTCCTGCACCAGGTCCAGCATGCCTTTGCGATGGGCAGTGCGCCGCAGCAGGTCAAGGATGCCGCCGACTACATCACCGGCTCGACCGACCACCACGGCGCCGCCTCCGCCCTGGACACCCTGACGCTGTCCACCCGCGAGTCCGAGCAGGTGCCGGCCGAGACCGGGACAGGGACACGATGAACATCCTCGGGGGCGAGGAAGACTTCGCCGCCAAGCACACCCATGACCCCGTCCGCCGACCGAAACAGTGGCAGGTCGGCGACCGGGTGCGGATCGTGGACGGGCCTCGCATGCTGCTCGGCGCGACGGGGACCGTCGTCGAGGTTGAGGCCCTCCAAGCCTGGCAGGTCAGGGTCGACATCGATCGGGCCGGGTTCAGCACGGCGCTCCTGGCCGCGCACGAACTGGAACCCGCAGACAAGGCAGCGCCATGACATGGGTCCTGATCGGGTACATCGTCCTGCTCGCCATCCTGCTGGGCGTGCTCCGCGCCTCACGAGTGCGGCGATAGGCGCCCCCGTCCCAACCTTCCTAATCTCCCATTCTTGCGGCCAGACGTGCGCCCCCGGGAAAACCCTGCACCTCCTTGCACAGCGTCCGGCCGCGAGCCCGTCCACCCCCGGGCGGGCAACCCAGGCGGGCCGGGACCGATGCCCCCTTCGGTCCCGACCCGCACCCCGGGCACCACCGACGACGATGACCGAAGACCTGGAGGTGACGAGCGACATGTCCCACAATGCCGTCGCGGTCGGCTACGCCCGCAACGCCTCACAACTCGCCGTCGTGCAGACCCACGCCCGCGACCACGGCTACCTCCTGGCCCACGTCGTCGACGACCGGCGCGATGCCGCCACGATCAGCCAGCTCACCAAGCAGGCGATGGACCAGGGCGCCGAGGTCGTCATCCTTCCAGGCGACGCGATCTTGTCGGCCGCCCGCAAGCGGCTGGAGAAGGAGCTGACGAGCGTCGGCGCGAGGTGCGTCGTGCTCGGTGCCCCGAGCGCCCCCGCCCGGGCCGCGTTCGAACGCGTCCTGCCACGCCGCGACTTCGACGCGGCTCGCGGCAAGCACTCCAAGCGCCCCCGCAGATGACCCATGTCCCGCAATACCTCGCACGACCGACCACGCGGAGGAACGCATGCGCACCAAGGGATCGGACCGGGCGAGTCGTCTGGTCGTCGACCGCCTGCCTCACCGACTCGAAGGGCTCGTCGGTGAGCTCGGAGTGAAGACCGTAATAGTGATCGTCGGCGTCGAAACTGCTGCCGAACTCGGCCTGCCCGCACCCGTGGGTGCCCCCACGCCGTCGCGGGAAGCAGGTCGACACTCTGCGCTGGCCCAGCGGCGACTCGACGTGGGGCTGGCTCAACAGGATCTGGCTCATCAGATCGGCGTCCAGCCCTCAACTGTCAGCAGGTGGGAGCGAGGCATCACAAAGCCGGTGCAGTGGGCGCGGGACCACCTGTGCCGCATCCTTGGCCTGACGCACGCCGAACTCAACACGCTCCTCGACGAAGCCGGTTCCGCGCCAGTGCGAGTACTCCATGCGGTGGAGTTGGGCGACGACCCCGACGCACAGGACGAAGTTTCTGCTTCACAGATCTCATAGCTCTCCTGCCCGATCGGGCATCTGGAAGGCACTTGGATGGCATCTACTGTGGTTCACGGGTTCTCGGGCGTGTCGCGTGGCCTGTGGTCGTAGCCTCGATGGGTGGACAAGACAAAGAACGTTGAGTCACTGATCGAGGAGATGCTGCGGCACATGGAGGATGCGGGCGGTGGCCCGCTGGCCGAGGACGTCGCCGAGGCGATGCGGGCGGTGCCGCGGCACGTGTTCGTGCCGCAGGTTCCCCTGGAGCAGGCGTACTCGTCCAGCCCAGTCGTCACGCACCGCGACGCGGACGGCGTCCCGATCAGCTCGGCGTCGGCCCCGGGCACGGTGGCCGGGATGCTGGAGCAGGCCGAGGTCAAGCCGGGTCATCGGGTGCTGGAGATCGGCTCGGGCACCGGCTACAACGCCGCGCTGCTGAACCATCTGGTGGGTCCGGAAGGTGCGGTCACCACGATCGAGTACGACCCGCAGGTCGCCGACGCCGCCCGCGCCGCACTGGCCTCCTACGGCGCCGAACGCGTGCGGGTGGTGACCGGGGACGGCACCCTCGGCGCGCCAGAGGATGGACCGTTCGACCGCATCCTGGTCACCGCCGGCGCCTGGGACGTGACGCCGGCCTGGCGCGAACAGCTCGCACCCGGCGGCCGGCTCGTGCTGCCGCTACGGCTGAACGGCCTGACGCGCGTGACCGCGTTCGAGCACGATGGTGACGGGCTGCGGAGCGTGTCGGCGGATGAGGACGGGTTCATCCCGATGAAGGGCATCGGCGCCGTCGTCGAGCAGACCGTCCGCCTCGGTCCCGGGCCCGATGTGACCCTGAACGTTGACGACAATCAGCCCGTGAACGCCGAAGCTCTCGCGGACGCTCTGGGCAACGCGCCGGAGACAGTCTGGACCGGTATCGAGGCTCCGTGGGCGTGGACCGAGAACCTGGATCTCTGGCTGGCGAAGTTGCCGGGCTTCTGCCGGATGTTCGTGAACGCCGACGCGGTCAGCGCCGGGCGGGTTCCGCGGCCGAAGGAGGCGTGGGGTGGTTCCTGGGGGATCTTCTCGGAGAACTCGCTCGCGTACCTGACCTCGCGGCGGGTCGGCGGCGTTGATGAGATGCCGATGCTCCAGATCGGCGCGTGCGGGTTCGGCCCCGAAGGAGCGCAGCTCGCCCAGCAGCTCGCCGATCGGGTCACGACCTGGCGGCAGGACACCGAAGGGCGGATTGAGGTGATCATCCACGCGCGCCCTACGAATGGTGCGCTCACGAACGATGAGGAGGAGGCGTTGGTCGTGGTCGAGAAGACCGACCATGTCTTCGTCGTCACCATCAGGCCGCGCACCGTGGACGCTGCGGCGTAGGGCCGGTTCCGGTCAGGACACGAGCAGGAGCGCGTCCCATCGTGTCCTGACCGCAGCGGCCGGCAGATCGGCGTGCTCGGCGAGCGCGAGGGCGACGCCCGCGGCCCCGGTCAGGAACCCAGGATCGTCGCGGGGCTGCCCGTGGTCCTGGTCGACGAACGCGAACGGCGCGGATGGGTCGTACTCGCGCTCGACGGCCTGCGATGCCAGAGCGGCAACGGTGTCGTCCTCGCCGTCGGCGCATCGCAGTATCCCGGCGTGTCCGTGGCAGAGCGTCGGACCTTCGGCATCCCAGATATCCGGATGGTGGGACATCCTGGTGAAGGCATCTCTCGCGGCCTGGATCATGGCGGTGTCGTCGAGTGCGAGTCCGGCCAGGTGCAGGGCACGGCCGATGCCAGGGATTCCGTAGCACCAGGCTGTGTTCCGGCCACCGCGAGGTGGCATGCAGCCCGCAGCAAGCTCGTCGCCCGTGATCTCGGGTGGCCATCCCGGGCCGCTGCGCCAGTGGGTCAGCCATTCGACCGCGTTCCGGATCGCGGTCTCCTGGCGCGGGACGCAGTATCCGGCCCTGAGCGCAGAGGCGAGCAACGCCAGGGGGCCGGCGACGCCGTGTGCCATACCTGTCGTTGCGGCTCCGGAGTCCGCCGTGCGTTCGGCGACGATGGGCGAGTGCTGGTCGCGTGCGGTCCACCAACCGGGGCGATGCCCATCGTTCTCGGCGAGCATGCCAGTGAGAGTCCGGAGCGCAGCTTCGAGACCTAGTTCCGCGTCGGTGTAGCCACAGGTGGCCGCGGCGAGCAGGACCCGTCCGGTCCCGGCCAGGCCATCGATCACGTCGTACACATGCCAGGGCGCGCCCCGGCCTCCGGACTGGCGAAAAGCGTCGTGCTCGCCGGAGAGACGCACTGCGTAGGCGGAGTTCCAGCGCACCGCCCGTACCACGGCCGTCCGGTTCGTATCAGGGTCGGGGAGGTAGGGCGAGCCGATGATCAGGGAAGCGGACAGTCCGCCCCGGACGTGATACACGCCGCCAGATGACGGCGAGCGGGTCGCGAGTTCGGCCGCTCGCGCCCAGTGCACGGCGGCAGCCCGCTCGAACGTCGGGTCGACGGCGGACAAGCGTGCATGCAGCAAGGCGGTGCCGGGCAGACCGTCAGCCAGTGTCGCACCACCTCCGGCCGGCACTGCGTCCAGCACGATCGCCGGGTCCAGCAGGCGCTCCGCGACGGTGATCGCCATCGTGCCGGGCGTCATCGAGCCTCCTTGGCGAGGATCTGGACCGCGAGGGCGCGTGCGAGTCGTTCATCGTCACGGCTGGCGCCCATCCGGTTGGCGTGCATGTGGATCAGCGACGACGCGCAGTCAGCGCGACGTGAAGCGGGCACAGCGGTCCGGTAGACCGTCAGGGCGCCGCCACGTCGCGCCCATGCGTCTGATGCCGCGCCGTCCAGTAGCTCGGAAGGCCGCTGTGGTGTGCTGGTTCGTAGGGCGTTGACCCGCCGTCGTGCCGGCTTGTCCAAGCGCGGACCGCTCAGCGCGGCAGGGTCCCCGTCGGCCACGGTCTGAGCAATCTCTACGGCAGACAGCGCGATCAGCATCAGTCGCCCGTCCTGGCCTGGCCGAGTCGCCAGGACGGCCGGAACGAGGGTGCTGTCTGCGTGAAAGACGTGTTCGACCCACATGATCGCGTCCGGCCCGCCGTAGCGGTCGATCTCGGGTTCGTATGGCTCGACGACAACGGGACCGACCGCGCCCTGGGCCATGAGGATCGCGCACCGTTGCGAGATTGCGGGGAGAACTCGGCCGTTCAGTGCGTCTGGCTCTCCGTGGAACCGGATGCGCAGGTGCGGGCCGTGGGCGTTGTTGGCGTAGCGGAGCCAGAACCAGCCCGCGATGTCGTCGCGCACCTGTTCGGCCATGTCGCTCAGGTGCGTCAGGAGGTCATCGTGGTGCGCGGGCGGGGCTGGCAGCGTCAGCGAGAGCCACTCGCTGCCCGGTAGGTGGACTACAGGGTTGGTGACCGGTCTCGGCCGTCCATGTGGCTCGAGCTTCGGCTGCTGTCCCCGCAGGGGGATGACCAGCTCCAGCGCGTGGCCGCCATCAGCACCGGCCACGACGCCTTGGACAGCCGCGGGACCGCCCGGTGGCTCGGTGACGGTGTCGGTTCCCCGCCTGACGTATCGGCGCAACAGGTCGCGGTCCCGCTCGTCGTCGAGGTCCAGGGGCAGACGACGGTCGCTGTCCTCGGCGAGGACGACGCTCGGCGGGCGGGGCGTGGTCGTGGTTCGCCAGCGTCCCAGTTCTGCGGCGAATGCGGCGGCGTCGTCGGATGCGGTGACCAGTGAGTGCGGGAGTCGCCACTGTGCCGGCGACAGGATTGTGCGGCGCCAGCGCACGCGCGGCAGGAATGGCGCATCGTCCAGCGGTCCCCAGGTCCAGGGGTGCCACGGCCGGGTTCCGGACTGCGCGAGGTCTGCCAGCAGCCGCGCGACCGGCGGGATGTGCGACGGCCCGATCCGGGAGAACAGGGTCGGCACCACCTCCTGATCCCGGCTGCGCGACCACAGAACGAGGCGGTATCCGTCCGAGGCAAGCTCCAGGTCATCCAGCGTCAGGTCACCCGGCCGAGGAGCGACGCCGACGCAGATGCGCGGCGAGGCGAACCCGGACGGCGGCGCGACGGTCGCGAGATAGGACGCTCTCGGGCGGACCACGACCTCCGCAGTCACTGCCTGGCCCGAAGGGGCTTGGAGACTTCCCTCAAACCCGCCAAGCAGCGAGGCGAACCTCCCGACGCTCGATCCCGCATCCTGCGTGCAACCGAGATATGCGGCGAGCTGATACCGACCGTGTTCCGCGTCCTGACGTGACGCGGCAATGACCTGGGCGTAGATCTCACCTGTCCGCGAGGGCGGAACGCCGTCGGCTCGAACGCGTAGCCCGGCAACCGCGTCGTCGTCCAGCGTCACCTGCACGTCGCCATCAGCCGAAGCGATGAGCCCGGCCAGGACCCGCGCACGCCTCCGCGACACCGCCTCGCTCGCGCCGCTCTCCTCAGCTCTGCTCTTGTTGCTCACGTCCTCGTCGGGATCGCCGAGCCCGACGACCGGGCCGACGACATGTTCCAACGGCACGCGCCGGTCAGTGCCGTACCGGTCGACGAAGCGAGCGTGGTACGAATCCAGCGCCGTGCCGGTCGGTGTGATGCTCCACAAGAGCCCGGCCACCTCAGCGGCCTCGGACAGGAGCGAGGCCGGGACCTGGAGGTCGGCGTCGGCCACCACGTCGACCGTGATCGGGGTCTCGTGCCGGGTGATCGCATCGCACAGGTCACGAGCCGTCGACAACGCCTCGATCCGCTCCGCAGCACCAGGCGGATGCCGGTCCGCCGCACGCAGGTGCTTGCTGATCATGGTCAGCGGTTCGACGAGGTCCTCTCCGTCCGGGAGCTTCGACAGGACGTGGCCGAGCGGGTCGTCAGCAATGTGGTCTGGTAGCAGGTCGGTCAGGAGCAGGCCCGTGCGGACCATCTCCACGACCGTGGAGCGCACCATCTGCTCCGGTGCCTGCGCCCACGCGTCGATGACCGCCGCGACGATCTGGTCGAGCATGGCGTCACGGCGGCAGGTCTCCAGGATGAGAGACACTGCCGCCGTCGCCCGCATCGTCACGCGCGACGGCTTGTCCGCGCCGGTCGTCCGCTCGTTCACGAACCGGTCGCCACGCCGGGACACGAGACTGTTCGCGCTGAAGCGCAAGCCGGCCAGAACGGTCGGGTCCCCGATCAACCGGTCGGCCACGTCATCGAGCCAGGCCCCGGACGGCGCGCTGCGCGCTCGATGGGCCGGACCGAGACGCAACCGGGCAGAGCCGTCCGAAGGACGCGCGACCTGAACACCAGCGAACGCCCCACGAGGTGTCGCGCGCGTACGAGCCCGCAGCTCGTACGCGCGCAACGTCCCCGCCAGACGGGCATCGACCTCTACGTCGCCAGCCGCGACCCGACCGACCGAGCGGGACGCGAACCGCACCGCCTCAGCCAGCGGCCCAGTCAACGCGCCAGCAAGATCCCGAGACTCGGACTCGACCGGCAGCAACGGAATGCGCGCCACCACCGGGAACTCAGACATCCGCTCGAACACGCGATCCCGACCCATCGATGCCATCCCCCTACTTGCAGTCCTTGCGACCCTTACAGGTCTTCGAACAGCCGCGGCTCGGACATTCCCTGCCCGAACAGCCGCCCTCCGAAGCGCGGCTCCCCATCACGTACGGGACGGTCGTCTCCTGAACGTCCAGGTCGAACAGGTCAGCAGTCGCACGGTCCAAGACCGCCACGTTCTCGCTCATCGAGACCAGCCCCTAGCAGTTCTTGCACGTCTTGCAGCTCTGACACGTCTTCGAGCAGCCCACGCTCGGGCAGTCCCTCTTCGAGCAGCCATCGTGCGTCGTGTCGTTACCCACGATGTACGGGACGGTCGTCTCCTGAACGTCCAGGTCGAACAGGTCAGCAGTCGCGCGATCCAAGACCGCAACGTCGTTGTTCACAGGTTCCCCTTCCAGCTCATGACTCTTGTCATCAGCAATCGAACCCGAAACCCACCAGAATGAACAGAGCACTCAAAAGGCATCTATTTGCACCTTGGTGATTCACGAGTCCTCGGGCGTGTCGCGCGGCCTGCGCTCATAGCCTTGACGCCGCGGCCAGACCGCCGTGAGACCCGCTGGTACCGATATCCAAGGACCGCGCGATGCGCGGCGGCTTCAGTTTCGTGAGAGGACACCAGGGATGAGCGTCAGCACCGCAGGCAGCGAAGACCTTCGTAACGCGATGGTCGAACGGTTGGCCGCCGATCATCGGGGGAAGGGCCTGGTGCTGCGCCCGGAGGTGGAGACAGCCCTGCGGACCGTCCCCCGCGAGCTGTTCACGCCGGGGATCCCGGTGGAAGAGGCGTACGAGAACACCGCCATCATCACCAAGAAGCTCCCGACGGGGGAGAACATCAGTTCGGTGTCGGCGCCCTTCCTGATCGCCGAGATGCTCGGCCAGGCGGCCGACGCTCTTGGTTCCCTGGACGGGCGCCATGTCCTGGAGATCGGCTCTGGTGGCTACAACGCGGCGCTCCTGCGTGAGCTTGTCGGCGCGTCCGGATCGGTCGTCACCGTCGATATCGATCCCGATGTCACCGATCGGGCCTCGGCATGCCTGGACGCTGCGGGCTACAGCGACGTCACGGTGATGTGTGCGGATGCCGAGCACCCCATCGAGCAGGGCCGCCGATATGACCTGATCATCGTGACGGCCGGTGCGTGGGACATCCCGCCTGCCTGGCGCGACCAGCTCGTGGACGACGGTGTGCTCGTCGTGCCGCTGCGGATGTACGGCACCACTCGGTCGTGGGCGCTGCGCCGGTCCGGTGACCGTCTGACCAGCCTGAGCCGTCGCTTGTGCGGGTTCGTGCCGATGCAGGGAGACGGCGCCAGCGCGATCCGCTACATCGACCTCGCCGACGGCGTCCACTTGCGGCTGGATGAAGGCGAGCAGGTCGACGAAGCATCCCTGGAGGGCATCCTGGATCAGCCCCGCGCGGAAGCCTGGGCCGGGGTGAGCCTGCCCCCCCGCACTGTCCTGGCCGACCTGGGCACGTGGCTGGCCATTCACCAGCGCGAGCAGTACGTCGTGTTGTCGGCGCAGGACGCGGCGATCACCGCCGGGACTGTCGCCCCAGGGTGGCAGCACGGTACCCCCGCCACCCTGGCAGATGGCACGTTCGCCTACCGGTCGCGGCTCCGCTGGGCTGACAGGCGCTTCGATCTCGGTTCCTATGCCCATGGACCCGACGCTAAGGCCGCGGCCGAACGCATGGTCGAGCACATGCGTGCCTGGGTCGAGGCCGGCTGCCCTGCCCCGTCCCTGGGCGTCTTTCCCGCAGCGACCCCGGACGGCGACTTGCCGGACGGGGCGGTTCTGGACAAGCGGCACAGCCGTCTCGTCCTGTCCTTCACCACTCGATAGAAGGGAATGTCTGATGACCCTCGAACTGAACCTCCGCCTGGTTGACGCTGGACCCGCCACCAGTGCCTACGCCACCAACACCGACGACAACTGCGGCTCGGGCGACACGGGCACCGACGCCTGCTCCGACGGAGACGGAAGCTCTCTGACCGCTCGGACGCCAGCAATGTCTAGCGCTCGTCCGCTCTGACACCTGTCCACCGATCGGGCCCGGCCTGCCACAGGCCGGGCCCTCGTGTTCTTCCCACCAACCCTCCAGGAGCGCGGATCGAGTCATGTTCGAAAGCGCGGATGCGGCGTTGATCAGGGCCGCCGCTGCCCGACTGGCCCGACCTGACCTCCGACCGGCCGGACCGCTGGATCGACTGGCTGGCACAGGTGTGAGCTCTGCCGGAGTTCCCCGGCGTTGTCGCCCAGGCTGCACCCGACTTGGCCGGCCGCATCGCGGCCGTTCTCGCGGGCGAGGCGATTCCGACTCGGAGGCTCCGCCGCCTGATCGAGGCCACCCTGCGCGGCAGTGCCGACGTCCGGCTGCAGCTCAACCTGGAGGAGAACGCCCACCTCTCACTCCTGCGCAGCCACCTCGACCGGCATCCGACCGCAGTCCTCACCGAGGCCCCAGGCCCGGCGGGCTGGATCGACGGCGGGCCGGCCGAGATCCTACTCACCCTCACCAGCACCCCGCCGGAACCCCGGCCCACCGCACGACCGGTCCGGCCTGTCAGCAACCTCCAGCACCGGCCCGGAAATGCACGCTGGCTGGAGGCCCGATTCCACGGTCCCACCGATCCCATCCTCAGATCGGCGACGAGATCTATCCTGTCGCGCCCGACTTCCGGACCAGGTATCTCGCCTGGCTCGACCGTGCCGAGAAGGAGGCCGGGATTTCCTGACGAAGTCCCAGCATCATCCGGGACCCGAAGGACGCCGTGCGCACGCCCCTGTCCGGGACAGCCCGTCAGCGAGCGATCACTCGTCCTCCTCGTCGGTCGCGTCCTTCCAGTGGGTCGTGTCCGCGACCAGGAGGTCGATGTGCACGCCCAGGAGACGGCCGTCGGAGTCGTGCGTGGTGATCACCGGGTAGAAGCCGTCGCCCCAGCCGGAATGGGTCAGCACGACGTTCTCCCCACCCGCGACGCCAGGCAGAGGGGCATTGGCGCGGTCCTTCCCGTGGTGGCGCGGATCGTCCAGCAGGTCCATCCACCGGTCGTGCGTCTCTTCGAGGGACGAGTCGAACGACCTGGGCAGCGCTTCGGCAGCGGTGGCGTCGGCGAACGCGACCGTGCCGGCGTCCACACCGGTGCCGTACCAGGCGCCGTCCTCCGGCGTGTCCTTGCCCTCCGGGATCCCGAGACGCACGGCGGCCACCGGGGCGTCGTCGTGCAGCACCACCGAGAGGTACGACTCGCGCAGATGGGACCCGTCCGCCGCCTCGGACACGTCCGCGACGGTCACGAACGCCGGGTAGGAACCGGGCGGAATCGGTACGGTGCAGCCCTCACCGAGGAACACGAACGGGTCACTCGCCTCCAGGCGTCCCGACGGGACGTGGAGGTCACCGACCTCGTGAACGGTCTGCGGGTACGCGCATCCCTCCGGGCGGCCGGTCTGCAGGGCGAAGAACGGGCGAGGGTGCGGCGGAGCGGTCGTTGTCGTCGTCACGGGACCAGACAGTAGACCGGGTGGCGGACATCCCCTGCGCGCCGGACCCGATGACCGGCATCCTCGGCACGTCGTGGCCGCACGTCCGGCAAGGCCGCTCGGCCCTGGGACCTCGGGCAATTAGGGTGAAAAATCCTGATAACGTTATCCCGCTTCGAGCCCGCTCCTCGAACCCGCTTCCTCGATCCCTGCCCAGACGAACGGATCGCGCATGCCGCAGAAGAAGACCCCTGGTCCGCAGGCGAGCCACGCTCGCCGACCACTGTTCACACCCCTGACCTCAGGCCGTACGATCTCCCGCCGGACGGTCATCGCCGGTGCGGCCGCCGCGGCTCCGTTCATCGCCTGGTACGCCTGGGCGGAACGACCCGGCGTGACCACCGGGACCGCGGAATCCGCGACCGTGGGAGACCAGGCGTCCTGGTCGGCTCTCCAGGGGACGAGCCAGTCCCCGAGCGCCTCACCGTCCGCGTCACCGTCGCCCTCGGCGTCCCCGTCTCCCTCGCCCAGCCCCTCGCCGTCGGCATCGCCGTCCGCCACCGCCTCGCCGTCGGCCGCCCCCTCACCGACGCCCACGCCGTCGGACCCGACACGGCCGGGCCTGCTGCACTCCGCGTCCGACCTCGAACGCGTCGCCGAGCGTGTCGCCTCCGGCGCCCAGCCCTGGGCCTCGGGCTGGGACCGCCTGGTGGCCAACGGCCGGTCGCACTCCGACTGGTCACCCCGTCCGCTGCGGGACGTGATCCGCGGCGGCGCCGGCGACAACGTCGGCCAGATGTACGCCGACATCGCCGCCGCCTACCAGAACGCCCTGCGCTGGCGGATCAGCGGCGAGAAGGCCCACGGCGACGCCGCCGTCCGCATCCTCAACGCCTGGTCCGGCACGATGCGGTCCCTGCGCGGCAACGCCGACCGCTTCCTCGCCGCAGGGATCCACGGCTACCAGTGGGCGAACGCCGCCGAGCTCGTACGCGACCACCCGGACTTCGACCTGCCGCGCTTCCGGAAGATGCTGCTGGAGATCTTCTACCCGATGAACGAGGACTTCCTGACCCACCACAACACCTCGGTGATCACGAACTACTGGGCCAACTGGGACCTGTGCAACATGTGCTCGGTGCTGGCCATCGGCGCCTTCGCCGACCGCAAGGACCTCGTGAACCGGGCCGTGGACTACTTCAGGAACGGCAAGGGCAACGGGTCCATCAAGAACGCCGTCCCCTTCGTGTACGAACGCGAGGGCCTGGCCCAGTGGCAGGAGACCGGCCGCGACCAGGGGCACAGCGTCATGGGCATCGGCCTCATGGCCACGTTCTGCGAGATGGCCTGGCACCAGGGCATCGACTGCTACGGCTACGACAACAACCGCTTCCTCAAGGCCGCCGAGTACGTCGCCAAGTACAACCTCGGCCACGACGTGCCCTTCACCGACTACACCTGGCAGCACGGCCCCGACACCATCGCGGCCCACGTGAACTGGGAGACCCACACCGAACCGAGCCCTGCCGCGCGCGGCCACGTGCGGCCCGTCTGGGACCTCGTCCTGGGCCACTACGCCGGGCGCCGGGGCATGGCCGCACCGTGGACCCGGCGCATGGCCCAGAGCATCCGGCCCGACGGCGGCGGCGGCGACTACGGCAACGGCGGCGGCTACGACCAGCTCGGCTTCACCACGCTGATGCACGCGCCCGGGTAGGCCGGGAGACACCGCGCCGACGATGGGCGCCATGGTGGAGACGATCGCCGTTGCCGGAATGCCCCTCTGGGAGATCCCGGCGGTGCTGGGGGACGGTCTTCGGCCCGACGGCGCATTGCGCGGCTGACGACCCGGACCATGCCTCAACCGCCTACGCCGCGGCGCACGACGATGACGGGCGGCACCCGCAGGCTCTGACCGACGACGCAGTACCGCTCCGTGAGGGCGGCGAGCTTCCGCAGCGTCGCGTCGTCCGCATCCGTCTCGAGGGTCGCCTCGATCGTGATCTCGCCGACGCCGACCGGAACGTCGCGATCGAGGCCCAGCGTGCCACGCGCGTCGAACGAGCCGACCGTTGTCAGGGCGGCGGAGCGGATCGCGACGCCCATGACCGTGGCGACGCTGCGGAGCGTGACACCGGCACAGGCGAGCACGGCCTCAAGCAGCATGTCCCCGCTGCAGGCGTCGGCCCCATCGCCGCCCGTGGCGCGGTGCAGGCCCGCGCGCACCGGCCCCGCCCAGGTCGCGACCGTCGTCGTGACATCGGGTTCGGCGAAGGTGGCCGAGGCGCGCAGCGGCGTGCTCGCCGCGCTCGGGTCGGCGCGATACCGCTCCTTCAGGGGTGCCTGGCGGCCTCGGAGCTCGGTACTGTCCATCCGTCCATTGGAACAGTCGGTTCCGGTGGGCGCCATGATGCTGCCGCCGAGCAGCCGGAGGAGTCGATGTGGCTGCTCCCCCGGCGCCCCGGGTTCAGTGCACGATGACCGGCTTCACCGCCGTGCCCTGGTACATGTCGGTAAAGGCGGCGTCGAGCTCGGACAGCTTGTACTGCTTGATGAGCCGGCCGAGCGGGAGCTTCCCGGCCGCGACGAGGTCGACGAGCTGCGGGATGAGCACCTTCGGGTCGGCGTCGCCCATGGTCACGCCGCTGACGGACTTCCCGGCGAGGATGCCCTGGAAGTCCACGGGAATCTCCGTGCCGGGTGGCGGGGCGGCACACGTGACGAGGCGCCCCCGCCCGCCGAGGGCGTCGATCGCGGACCGCGCCACGGCCGGCAAGCCCGTGGTGTCGAGAGCGTGGGTCAGGCCCGCGCCGCCCGTGATCTCGGCGATGCGCGCGACGACGTCCTCCTCCCGGCCGTCGACGGCGTGCGTGGCCCCGAGCTCGATCGCGAGCGCCAGCCGCTCCGGCACGACGTCGACGGCGACGAGCAGGCCGGGCTCCCGCAAGGCGGCGGCCACGACAGCCGACAGGCCGACGGCCCCGGCGCCGAACACCGCGGCACGGGCGCCCGGCCGGACGTCCAGCGCGTTCCACACCGCCCCGAAGCCCGTCATCACCCCGCACCCGAGCGGGGCGAGGCCCGCCAGGTCGGCGTCGGCACCCACGACGACGACGTTGCGCTCCTCCGCGACCGCGTGCCGCGCGAACGACGACTGGGCGAAGAAGTGCCCGCCGATCGCCGAGCCGTCGATCGAGAGCGTCGCGGTCCCGTCCTCCCGCGCCCCGGCGAACAGGTTCCGTGGCAACCACGTGGCGCAGTAGGCGGGGTGGCCGTCCCGGCACGCCGGGCAGTCGCCGCAGGACGTGTAGCTCAGCACCACCTTGTCCCCCGGCGCGGCCGCGGTCACCGCCGAGCCGACCTGCTCCACCACCCCGGCCCCCTCGTGGCCGATGACCCCGGGCAGCGGGAACGGGATGCCACCGGCCCACACACCCAGGTCGGTGTGACACACGCCGGTGGCGACCATGCGCACGAGGATCTCGTGGTCGCGGAGAGCGTCCAGCTCCACGTCCCGCACGGTGAACGATGTCTGCGGCGCCGACAGCACGGCGGCCCTGGTCGTGGTGCTCATGCCGGATCCTCCCCGAGGTCGATGACGATCGACTTGGTGCGCTGGTAGGACGCCAGCGCCTCGGGTCCGTACTCGCGGCCCCAGCCCGACGCCTTGACCCCGCCGAACGGCACGGCCGGGTCGAGCACGGCCCAGCCGTTGACCCAGCAGATCCCGGCGTCGAGCCGCTTGGCCACCCGGTGCACGCGCGCGATGTCCGAGGACTGGATGCCCGAGGCGAGGCCGTAGGCCGTGCCGTTGGCCATCGCGACGGCCTCCTCCTCGGTGTCGAAGGGCTGGACGGTCAGGACCGGCCCGAACACCTCCTCACGGACGCACTCCGCGTCCGACGACAGGCCGGCCAGGACCGTGGGCCGGTAGTAGAACCCGCCGCCCAGGTCCGCCGGCTCGCCGCCGCACACCACCTGCGCGCCGTCCTGGCGCGCGGACTCGACCAGGGCGGTGACCTTGTCGAGCTGCTTGCGGCTGGCGAGCGGTCCGACGACGGTCGCCTCGTCGGTGATGTCACCGAAGGGCACGCCGGGGACCGCCTGGCCCAGGATCCCGAGCACCGTCTCGTAGATCGGCCGCTCGACGAGCAGACGGGGACCGGCCATGCAGAACTGGCCGGCGTTGAAGACGAAGGCGCTGATCACGGTGCCGATCGCCGTGTCGAGGTCGGCGTCGGCGAACAGGATGTTGGCCGCGTTGCCACCGAGTTCGGCGGTGAACGGCTTGAGGGTGCGGGCGGCGAGCGCCGCGGCGTGAGCCCCCACCTCCGTCGACCCGGTGAAGGCGACCTTGTCGACCTGCGGGTGGCCGACCAGGTGGTCTCCCAGGCTCGCGCCGGAACCGGTGACGACGTTGAACACGCCGTCGGGGACGCCGGCGTCCTGGAGCACCTGGGCCATGAACAGCGCGCTGAGGGGCGTGTCGCCGGCCGGCTTGTGCACGATCGAGTTTCCGGCGACGAGGGCCGGGGCGATCTTGGTCGACGACAGGATGAGCGGGAAGTTGAAGGGGGTGATCGCGGCGACGACGCCGATCGGCTCCTTGCGGATGTAGGCGTGGGCGTTGGCGGGGATCTCGCGCACCGAGCCGTCCAGGTGCTGGCCGAGGCTCGCGGCGTACTCGAACTGCAGGATCGCGTGCTCGGTGTCGACGATGCGCGCGAACGTGATCGGCTTGCCGACGTCGTGGCTCTCGAGCTGCGCGAGCTCTTCGCGCCGCTCGCGCAGCAGCTCGACGGCCTTCAGCAGGATGCGCGACCGTTCCCGGCCGCTCAGGCGCGACCAGACGCCGGAGTCGAACGACTCGCGTGCGGCGGCGACGGCCGCGTCGATGTCGGCGGCCTGTGCCCAGGCCACGGAGGAGATCACGCGGCCGGTCGCGGGGCTGATCACGTCGCGGCGTCCGCCGTCGGCCGCTTCGCGCCAGTGGCCGCCGATGAACAGGCGTCCGGGCGGGAACTGGATGCTGCCGGTGGCAGCAGGGGGGTTGTCGGTGATGGTCATGACAGTCCTCTCGTCGTCGAGAAACCTCATTGAGAAGCCGACCGCTGCGCCGCCTCCCGGAGGCGCTCGGCGATGAAGGCGTAGCTGCTCCGGGCGGTGTCGACGTCGCTCATGTCGTACGCGTGGTCGACCCCAGGGATGTCGATGTGGGCGACGAGAGCGCCTACGTCGAGAAGCCGCCGCGCGTAGGCCACGCCGTCGCCACGGAGCCGGTCCAGCTCGCAGGTCAGGACCACCGCGGGGGCGATGCCGGTCAGGTCGGCGTCGTCGGCGGGGTGGGCCGGCGAGGCGAGGCGGTCCGCGCGCAGCGCGGGGTCGGGGATGTAGGCGTTGTCGAACACGTCGCCCATCCAGGGCTTGATCATCGGGTTGGTACCGGCCGCCGCCTTGTCCCGGGCATGGGTGACCAGGTCGAGCGGCGCGTAGTGGATGACCTGGAGCGCGATGCGCGGTTCGCCCTGCTCGAGCGCCTGACGGGCCACGGCCGCCGCGAGCGCGCCGCCCGCGCTCTGGCCGCCTACCGAGAGCCGCGTCCCGTCCCAGCCGTGGTCGGCTCCGTGGTCGGCGACCCGCCGCACCACCTCGTACGCCTGGTGCGGCGGTGCGGGGAACCGGTGCTGCGGCGCGACGGCGTAGTCGACGTTGACGACGACCACCCCCGCCTCGGCGGCCAGGTACCGGCAGAGCGCGTCGTCGAGCGCCGTGTCGCGCATGACGTATCCGCCGCCGTGGAAGTTGACGTGCACCGGCAGGTCCGGGGCCACACCGGACGGTCGGCCGGTGGGCCGGTAGACGAACGCCCTGGCCGGTCCGATCGAGGTGGGGATGCTGATCTCGTCGACCTCCGCGCGGCACTCGGGGAACGGCACCTCCTTGCCGCGCGAGGCGAGCTTGAGGCCGACCGTGGACAGGCGCTGCATCCCGAGCGCCACGGCCGAGGCCACGTGCACATTGCGGAGTACGGACACGATGAAGCCTTTCAGTACCGGTAGACGGTCTGCGCGGTGTGCACACCGCGGGGACCGTAGGGCGCCTTCTCGAGCCAGACGGCCGCGGCGTCGTCCTGCGGGGCGCGCTCGGCGGCGGACCTGACCTCGGCGGCCGTCTCGGCCGTGGGACGCAGGTGCGCCAGCGCCTCCCCCGCGGCGTCCCGGTTGAACAGCGCGGCCGACCGGCGGGCGAGGGCGAACCCCTCCACCGCCGCGCGGGCCGACGCCCGCGTTCCGGCCGCGAGCGCCAGGACGACGGCGGACGCGGCCGCCTCGGCGTCGGGCACGCCCGAGTTGAGACCCCGGGCGCCGAAGGGCGCGAACAGGTGGGCGGCCTCGCCGACGAGCAGCACGCGGCGGGCGGGGTCGGCGAGGTCGTGGGCGACGAGCTGGAGGAACTGGTAGGTCGAGACCCAGGAGGCGCGGTCCGCGTACCCGGGTGGGAGGACGGCGTCGAGCCAGGTGCGCACGCCGTCCGGGGAGGCGAGCTTGTCCGCGTCGTCGCCGTCGACGAGCTGCAGGTCGACCCGGTAGCCGCCGGCGAACGGCACGACGAGGACGTTGCGGCCGTCGACGGCCGGGTGGGCGTAGTGGAAGTGCCGCTCCTGGGGCAGCGCGGGCTGCTCGATCTCGTCGACGTCGACGACGATGTACCAGCCGTCGTCACGTTCGCCCTCCATCCGGGTGCCGATCTGCTTGCGGACGGCGGAGCGTGAGCCGTCTGCGGCGATCACGTACTGCGCCCGCCAGCGGTCTCCGCCGGTGGTGGTGAGGCGCACGCCGTCGTCGTCGGAGGCGACGGTGTCGACCTCCTGCTCCCAGGCGAACTCCACGCCGGCCGCGACCGCGCGCTCGTGGAGGTACTGCTCGGTCCGCACCTGCGGCAGGCTCGTGAAGTGCGGGTACGTCCCCGGTTCCGGGTCGGGGTAGGTCTTGGCGTAGACCTCCTTGCCCTCGTGGAACGTGCGCTGGGTGTTCCAGTAGACGCCGTGCTCGTACAGTTCGGCGCCGAGGCCGGGGCTGAGGCGATCGAGGATCTGCAGCGTCTGGCTGTGCGTGAAGATCGCCCGGCTGCCCGGCCGCTGCCGCCCCTCCGGCCCGGCCTCCAGGACGGTCACGGGGCGGCCGTAGGACCGCAGCGCCAGGGCCGCGGTCAGACCGACCGGCCCCGCACCGACGACGAGCGTCTCGCGCTCGGTGGCGTCCGCGGCCTCAGGGCTGGCACCCGCGGGCGACCACGCCGTTGTGCTGGGTGGTTGCGTTCCCATGGGCCACGATGGCGTGGTCGACGCCGGCTCAGGGTGCTGCGTGCTGGTCATGGTTCTCCTCTGGTGGGGGTCCGACGACGACGACGGCGTCCAGGACGACCGGTCCGCGGGCGGTGACCCGGACCGGGTTGAGATCGATCTCGGTGATGTCGTGGTGTGTGGTGAGTGCGTCGCTCACCGCCCGCAGGATCGCCGCGAGCGACGCGCGATCCACGGGAGGCGCACCCCGGAAGCCGTCGAGCACGGCTGCCGGTAGCGCGTCCACCATCTCGGCGGCGCGTTCGGCGGACAGGGGGGCGAGGCGCAGCACGGGTTCGGCGCCCGGTCCGCCGGCCAGCTCGACGCCGACGCCGCCGAGGCCGAGCAGGACGACCGGTCCGAAGACCGCGTCGCGGATCCCGCCGACGATGAGCTCGGTGCCGGGCGGGGCCTGTTCCTCGACGAGGTAGCGCCGCCGGGCGGCGGTGGCTGCGTCGATCCCGTCGATCGCGTCGAGGGCGATGTCCAGGTCCGCATGGCTGCGCACTCCTACGTGCACCCCGCCGACGTCGGACTTGTGCAGGAGGGCCGCGTCGAGGACCTTGACGACCACGGGCCGGTCCGGGCCGCCGAGTTCGTCGAGCGCCGCGTGAGCCGCGGCCCGGTCCGCGACCGCGCGGCGACCCATGGTGCGCAGGCCGCGCGCCTCGAAGAGTGTCTTGGCCTCGTCCTCGTCCGGTGCGCGGCCGAGGGTCCGCGTCGCGGTGGCGGGCGGCGCGTCGGCGACGGCGCGCGCGGCGGCGTCGCTCACCAGCGCGGCGAGGCCGGCGGCGAGGTCGCCCGGGCCGGAGTAGAGCGGGACGCCGATCTCCGCCAGCCGTTCGCGGTGCCGCTCGACGACGTCGGCGGGCCCGCCGGTCGCGTAGAGCACCCGGCCGGCGGCGTCCCCGACGGCGGCCACCGGGTCCAGGACGCCGGGCTCGTCGAGCGCGTAGACGCCCACGGCGTCGATGCCTGGCTCGGCGGCGACGAGGCGCAGCACGTCGGGGAACGTGTCCGACGGCCGGCCGGTGTCCACGGGGTTGCGCTGGTAGGTCAGCGGCGGCAGCAGGTCCCCGAGCCGGTCCAGGGTCGCGGGCGCCAGCTCGGGGACCCGCACGCCGCGGGCGCCGAGCGCGTCGGCCACGACGAGGCCCGGCCCGGCCTGGCCGGTGAGTACCGCGACTCCGGTCGCGGACCTCGGCGCGGCGGGCAGCCGCACCGACCGCAGCGCCTGGAGGGCGGCGACCATCTCGTCGAGGCCGTCGACAACGACCGCCCCCGCCTGCGCGAGCGCGGCGCGGGTCAGTTCGTAGGATCCGGTGAGCGAACCCGTGTGCGACTTGGCGAAGTCGCCGACGTCGGACCGCCCGACCTTGAAGGCGACCACGGGCTTGCGGGCCGTGACCCTGCGCAGGGCCGCGACGACCCCGACGCCGTCGGCGATGCCCTCGACGTGCAGGCCGACGGCGGTGGTCGCGTCGTCGGCCGCGAAGAAGTCGAGGAGTTCCGCGAGGCCGACGTCGGCCGCGTTGCCCAGCCCCACGCCGAGGCGCAGGCCGATGCCGGCGCGTTCGAGCAGGAAGGCGATGGCGAGGTTGACGCCGCCGGACTGGGCGACGACGCCGACCGTCCCGGGCAGGAGCGCGACGGCCGCGGGCATGAAGTTCGCGGACACGCCGTCGACCGGGTTCATGAAGCCCGACGTGTTCGGGCCGAGCAGCCGGACGCCCCCGCGCCGGGCCGCCTCGACGGCCTGCTCCTGGAGGTCGTGGCCCGCGGGGCCGCTCTCGGCGAAGCCGCCCGCGCACACCACGGCGGCCCGCACCCCTGCGGCCGCGGCCTCCTCGATGGCGCCCGGGACAGCCCCGGGCGGGACGACCAGCACGGCGAGGTCCACCGGGCCGGGCAGCTCTGCCAGGCTGGTCAGCACGGTGCGGCCCAGGATGGTGCCGCCGCGGGGGTTGACCGGGTACAGGTCGCCGTCGAAGCCGTCGAGCGCCTGCATCATCGCGTGCCCGGCCTTGTCCGGGCTGGCCGAGGCGCCGACGACCGCGATGGCGCGCGGCCGGAACAGGGGGTCGAGGGCGTGCGCCGAGGCGACCGGCAGCGCGGACTGCCCGGACTGCCCGGCGGAACGGAACGGCGCCTCGCCGGCGCGGGTCGCGGTCATCGCGCACCCGGCCGGCGGTCGTAGGGGACCGCCCCGTCGTCGGTCACGGGTACGTCGAGCCGGCCGAGCCGGTCGATCTCGACGACGACACGCTGCCCCGCGGCGATCGGGCCGACCCCCGCGGGGGTGCCCGTCGCGATGACGTCACCGGGGTGCAGAGTCATGACGTGGCTGGTGTACGCGACGAGCTCGGCGACGTCGAGGATCAGCTCCTCGGTCGACACCCGCTGCCGCAGCTCCCCGCCCACCCAGCAGCGCAGCTCCAGCTCGCCGGGGTCGCCGACCTCGTCGGCCGTGGTGATCCACGGGCCGAACGGGGTGAACGTGTCGAACGACTTGCGCGTCGAGCGGTCCTCGGTGGACCGCACCGTGATGTCCAGGACCGGGGCGTACCCGAGCACGTGGTCGAGGGCGTCGGCCACGGCCACGCGGCTCGCCGTGCGCCCGACGACGACGGCGAGCTCGCCCTCCTGGTCGGTCCGCACGTCGGTGTACGGCAGCCGGATCGCGTCGTCGGGCCCGATCACCGAGGAGTTCGCCTTGAGGAACACGCCGTACTCGGCGATGGTCTTCTGCTCGCTCATCTCGGCCTGGTGGTCGAGGTAGTTGACCGGCGCGCCGATCACCTTGCCCGGCCGGGCGATCGGCGCGGCGAGGCGGGCCCCCTCCAGGGGGCGGCTCGGCAGCCCGTCCAGGTCCAGGGAGGTGAGCTCGGCGAGACTGCCGCCACGCTCGAGGAACGCGAGCAGGGGGCCGCCCGCGCCCGCGCCGGCTCCGGCCACGCCCACGGCATCGGTCAGGTCGACAAGACGGTCCCCCACGACGGCGTGCAGGCGGGCGTCGACGGTGCTGGCTAACCTCATCGTCAGTGGCTCCTTCGGTAAGTTGACACAACAATCAACGGTCGGCGGGTCCGCCACCGAGCGCCGCCCGCAGCTCCGCCGGGACCGCGCACGGCACGCCGTCGTCGTCCACGTGGACGCAGAGGGTGGAGCCCTCGACGCAGGTCACGCCGTCCCGCAGCACCCGCCAGCCGTAGGTGACCGACGTCCGGCCGATCGCGGAGGCCTCGATCTCGACCACGACCTCGTCGCCGAACCGCAGCGGCGCGAGGAAGTCCACCTCCAGCCGGCGGCGCGGGAACCGGGTGAGCTCGGACCGGCCGAGGGCGCGCAGCAGCTGGTGCTCCGCGCGCTCCGCCCAGCGCAGGGCGGCCGTGTGATGGATGCGGCCGCCCGCGTCCGTGTCGGCGAACTCGACACGGACCGGCTCACGATGCCGGAACACGGCCTGCTATCCGTCGACCCGGACCACGACGGCCCCGGCGGAGTCGCCGGCGGCGCACCCCGTGAACAGGCCCGTGCCGCCGCCCCGGGCGTGCAGGGCGTGGACGAGCTCGGTGATCGCCCGGGCACCGGTCGGCCCCTGCGGGTGGCCGTAGACGAGCGAGGAACCGTACGGGTTCATCCGCTCGAGCGGGTAGTCCATCTGCTCGGAGAGCCACAGGTCGTTCACCGCGAACGGGTTGTGCGTGGTGACGACGTCGACGCCGGACATCGCGATCCCGGCGTCCGCCAGCGCCACGCGGGCGGCCTCGACGGGGGCCTTGGGCATGTACGCGGGCTCGGCGCGGCCGAACCCGGTGGCCAGGATCCGCGCGGTCACGCCGTCCTGCCCGATCTCCCGGGCGCGGTCGCCCGTCGCGACGACGACGCCGGCGCAGCCGTCGGCCGGGTGGGTCTGCGCGCCGTAGGTGACCACTCCCCCGGGCTTGACCGGCGACAGCTTCGCGAGCCCCTCGGCGGTGGAGGGGAAGACGCCGTGGTCCGCCTCGAACCAGTCCTCACCCTTCCGGCGCGGGACGCGGACGGGCACCATGTACCGCCGCTGGACGGCGCGGTCGTCGGCGAGCGCCGTCGCGTACTGCTCGTAGCGCATCAGCGCCACCTCGTCGACCTGCTCGCGCGTGTAGCCGCCGTCGGCCGCGGTGTTCTCCGCGGTGTCGTTCATGCTCTGGCCGGTGGTCGGGTCCAGCTTCATCGGGTCGAGCACCCAGTGCTCGGCCACGGGCGCGCCGCCGGGGCTGTGCTGGCTCGACCAGAGCATCAGCGGGCCGTTGCTGGTGCGGTCGGTGATCACGCCGATCGTCGTGGCGTGCGCGCCGAGCTCGACCTGCGTCGCCAGGTGCTCCACGACCACCGCCGACGTGGCGCAGGCACGCGAGATCCAGGGCCCGCCGAACCGGCCGGCGCCCAGCCGCCGGGAGACCAGGGTCACGCCGTAGAACCCGTACTGCTGGGGCACCGTGCAGCCGAGGGTCCACTCGGTGATTTCCTCGGGCGGCAGGCCGCGGTCCTCCAGCGCGCGGCCGGTGACGTCCACGGCCATGTCGAGGCTGTTCATCTCCGCCAGGGGTCCCTGCCACTTGGCGAACGGCGAGGTCCAGCTCAGGCCGAAGGGGATGTGTGCGTCGCGGAACTTCATGCGTGGCGACCTGCCTGTCGTTCGGGGACCGGGGCAGGTTCGATCGTGCCTCACCACACAGCATGACGTCAAGCATTTTCGTGACGCCCGTCAAGAGAGTGTCGAATGTCAGGCGGCCGGCGACGCGCCCGACCGGCCGAGCCGCTCGAGGAGATCGGCCCGCGCCGCACCGACGAGGGCCTCGCGCAGGCGCCGGAACGTGGCCGCGGACCGCCCGGACGGCCAGGCGTCCGAGAGGTGCTCGGCGGGCAGCCGGGGATCGGCGCGCAGCAGCGCGATCCAGTCGGCGCCCAGCGCCGTCATGTCCCGCAGCGGGTGGGCCGAGGACTCCACGTCACCCCAGGCGCCGAGGAACTCGAGGTGGTGCGCCCGGATCTCGTCCAGCCGCCAGGCCGAGCGGACCGCCCGCGTCGCCGGGAAGCCCTCGATCTCGTACGCGCGGAACGCGGACAGCTCGACGTCGGCCAGGGCGCCGTCGAGCGGACGGAGCGCGGACTCCACGTCGACCTCGCCGGGGGCGATCCACAGCCCGTCGCGCAGCAGGCCGAAGCCCGACCACGTCAGGGTCGCCCGCACCCGGTGGCGCGTGTCCCGCTGGCTCTCGGGCACGGAGAACGTCACGAGGGTCCAGCCGGTGCCGACGGGCGCGAACGGTTCGTCCGCCTGCACGCGGCCGCGCGCCTCGCGGAGCACCGACTCGCCCGCCGGGGTGAGGCCGTACGCCACCTCGCGGCCGGAGCGCACCTTCGCGAGCAGGTCGCGGCGGCTCATCCGCGCGAGCGTGGCGCGCGTGGCCGCGTCGCCCACGCCGAGCTCGGCGAGCAGCCCGATGAGCACGGCGGAGGGAACGTGCCCGACGTCGCCGTCGAGCACGAACTCCCCGAGGAACGCGAGCAGCAGCTGCTCGGGACGGCCCGAGGCCCGTCCTGCCGCGACGCGTTCCGTACTGTCCTGGACTGCGGGCATGCCCGGAAGTATTCCAGAAGGGTCGCGGTCAGACGTCGTCCCTCGCGTGATGGCCGTGCACGTCGAGGACCCGGGTGAGGAGCCGCCGCAGGGTGACCTTCTCCTCATCGGTGAGGCCCGCGGTGAGCGAGGCGTCCACCTGGGCCGCGTGCGGGACGAGCCGCCGCAGCTCGGCACCGCCCGCCTCGGTGAGCCGGACGACATTCCGTCGGCGGTCCGCGGCGGCCCGGGCCCGCTCGACGAGGCCCCTCACCTCGAGCCGGGAGACGAGGCCCGCGACGGTCGAGCGGTCCAGGTCGAGCGCGTCGCACAGCTCACGCTGGCTGGCGCCGCCGGTCCGGTGCAGCACGTTGAGCACGCCGAACTGCACGTTGCTCAGCTCCGGACCCGCCTCCTCGGCCCACACGGCCAGATGCACCTGCTGGGCACGCCGGATGAGGAAGCCCACATGCTCGGGCAGGTACAGGGAGTGGCGGCCGGCGGCGTCGGCGGTCGAGGGGCCGGTCACTCCACTTCGCTGAGTCATGGACCGATCATCACAGCCAGCGCGGCGGCGCGGGAACTTCACCTCCGCCGGAGACGACCACGCCGTCGGCCCCCCGGCCGGTCGCCCACCGCGTCAGATCGGCCGCGGTCCCCCGCACCACCAGGCTCTCCCGGCCAGCGCCGACCACGCCATCTCGGTCCATGCGAGCGCTGCCATCGGCCGAAACGGCGTGGTCGCGGTCGGTGGGCGCCAGCACGAGGGGCGGCACGTCGGCCGGGTCCAGGCGGCGGCGCCACGCGCCGAGCACGTCGGCGAGGAGCGCGTCGATCAGCTCGGGCGGGAAGTCCCCGAACGAGCCGCCGTTGTCGAGGTCGACGGCGTGCACCCACACCTCCCGGGTCCGCATCCACACGGTCTCGGACGCGGGCACGACCCGCCCGAGCGCCGTGCGCACCGGGGCGCGCCACGCCTCGTCGGGCAGGTCCCGCCACTCCACGTCGAGGTGCACCGCACCATGGGCGGACAGGTTGCGCAGCGCCCGGGCGGGGAGCGTCGCGGCGAACTCGATCTCCGCGTCGCGCTCCCGGGGCGAGCCGTACATCGGCGTCTCGACGCCGGTGGCCGCCCACTCGGTGAGCCGGGTGAGCGCGCGGGCGTTGAGCCCGACGTGCGCGATCACGTGCCGCCGCGTCCAGCCCGCCACGAGCGACGGCGCGTCGAGGCGGTCGTTCCGCAGCTCGTTGAGCTTGCGGGAGAAGTAGGCCTGCCCGCGGCGGGCGAGCAGCAGGCCGGCGCGGAGCTCCGGGTCGGCGGTCCGGTCGGTGCGGGCGGCCACGGTTCAGGCCTCCTTGACGACGTCGTTGCGCAGGGCGCCGAGCCCGCCCACGGAGGTGACCAGCGTCTGCCCGGGCGCGAGGTAGCGCTGGGGCCGCCGCGCGTGGCCGACGCCGCCGGGCGTCCCCGTGGCGATGACGTCGCCCGGGTGGAGGGTGACGATCTGCGAGATGTAGGACACGAGCTCGGCGGGGCCGAACACCATGTCGTCGATCGCCGTGTGCTGCACCTGTTCGCCGTCGACCTCCGTGGTCAGCTCACCGGCCGGGTCCACGGCGTCGGGCGTCGTGAGCCAGGGGCCGAACGGCGTCGTCGCCTCGAAGGTCTTGCCCTGCAGCCACTGCGGGGAGCGGTACTGGAAGTCGCGCATCGTCACGTCGTTGAGCACGGCGTACCCGGCGATCGCGTCCTCGGCCTCCGCGGGCGTGAGCCGGCGCGCCGTCCGGCCGACGACGACGGCGACCTCGCCCTCCCAGTCGACGGCGTCCGCGGCCTGCGCGGGCAGGACGATCGGGTCGTACGGGCCGATGAGCGCCTCGGGGAACTTGGCGAAGAGCGTGGGGTGCTCGGGCAGCTCCCGCCCCATCTCCCGGATGTGGTTGCGGTAGTTGAGCCCGACGCACACGATCTTGGCCGGGCGCAGCACCGGCGGCGCCCACGCCCGCGGGTCCAGGCCCGCCAGGTCGTGCTCGGGGCCGGCCGCGTCGCGCGCGATCGCGGCCCACCGCGAGTCCTGGAGCAGGTGGCCGACGTCGGCGTGGCCCGGCACCTCGACCGCCGTCCGCTCGTCGACGCGGACGGCGGCGGTGCCGGTGCCGAGCCGGAGCGTTCCGAGCCTCATGCGAGGTCCTCGTTCCGGCGGCCGGGGACGTAGGTCCGCGTGAAGTTCAGCCGGTCGACGATCGGGCCGTCGTTGAACCGGAACAGGTCGAACCGGCTGTCGGCGTGCAGGGACCACGGGACCCAGCTCGGCACGGCGAACAGGTCGCCGGTGTGCAGGCGGTGCTCGGTCTCGCCGAGCACCACGGTGCCCTCGCCCTCGAACACCTGCCACACCGAGGAACCGACCTCGTGCGTGACCGGCGTGGCGGCGCCGGCCCGGAGCCGGTGGAACTCGCAGCGCAGCGTCGGCATGACGTCCCCGCCGGTGGTCGGGTTCACGTAGCGGATGGCGGCATGACCCTGCCCGACGGTCGCCGGGTGCCCCGCGTCCTCCAGCGCGAGCTGCTCGCTCAGCGCCCGGTCCGTGTGCTCCCAGCGGTAGGCGGCGAGCGGCGAGCTGGCGGTGTCCTCGAGCCCGCCGAGGGGGCGCAGGCCGGGGTGGGCCCACAGCCGCTCGGACCGGGAGACGTCGGGCGACGCCTCGTCGGTGACGCGCTCCGAGCCGAACTCGAAGAATCCGACGTCGGCGTAGTGCGAGAACGGCACGTCGAGGCCGTCGATCCAGGCCATCGGCTGATCGGTGTCGTTGTGGTGGCCGTGGAAGTTCCACCCTGGGGTGAGCAGGAGGTCCCCGCGCCGCATCGCGACGGGGTCGCCGTTGACGACGGTCCAGACACCCTCCCCCTCGACCACGAACCGGAAGGCGTTCTGGCTGTGCCGGTGCTCGGGCGCGGTCTCGAACCCGCCGAGGTACTGGATCGCGCACCACAGGGTCGGCGTCGCGTAGGCCGTGCCGGTGAGCCCGGGGTTGGCCAGGCCGATCGCCCGCCGCTCGCCCCCGCGCCCCACGGGCACGAGCTCGCCGGACCGCTCGGCGAGGCCGAACAGCGTGGACCACTCCCACACGTGCGGCACCGCCTTCGGCGAGGGCGTGAAGGGCATGAGGTCGTCGCGCTGCGTCCACAACGGCGCCAGGTGGTGGGTGTCGAAGTCCGCGTAGAGCTGCCTGAGCTCCGCGGTGTCCGCCGTGCCGTCCATCTCCTGCATCGCTGCTCCTCCTGGTGGCCTCGTCGCCATTCGTTGGCATGCCAACGATAAGCCCAGGAGCTGTCCCGCGTCCATCTCCGCCTCGTTCCAGGACCTTGACGGGGCCCGGGGAGCGGCTCTAGTTTAACGCTACACTTCCCGGATGGGGCGGCAGCGCGACGCGCTCTCGCAGGCACCCGGGGCTGTTCTCAAAGGAGAGACATGACACGTGATGTGACAAGAAATCCGGCGCCCCGCGCCGGACGGCGGCTGACGGCACTCGTCGCCGCGACGGCACTCATGGGCCTGGCCGCGTGCAGTTCGGGCACCGAGGACGGCGCCGGCACCGAGAACGACGCCGGCGCGATGGCCGACTACGCGGCGGACACCACGTTCCGGGCGACCGAGCCCGTCGAGCTCTCGTTGCTGTGGACCGACTGGCCCGAAGCCCCGATCGAGGACTCGTGGGAGATCTTCGACGAGATCGAGGAGCGCACGAACGTCTCCCTGGAGCTGACGAACGTCCCGTTCAGCGACCATGTGGAGAAGCGGAGCCTCCTGATCAGCTCGGGTGACGCGCCCGACGTCATCCCGCTCGTCTACACCGGTGAGGAGCAGCAGTTCGCCGCCACCGGCGCCGTGCTGCCGCTCAGCGACTACGCGGAGCACATGCCCAACTTCAGCAAGCGCGTCGAGGAGTGGGGCCTGGGCGAGATGGTCGACAACCTGCGCCAGGCGGACGGCAAGTACTACATGACGCCGGGGCTGCAGGAGGTCTCCGTCCCGGTCTTCTCGCTGATCATCCGCAAGGACATCTTCGACGAGGTCGGGGCCCCGGTCCCGGAGACCTGGGACGAGCTGCGCGACGGCCTGGAGATGATCAAGGAGGAGTATCCCGACAGCCTGCCGCTCGCCGACGGCTTCGAGGGCGGGTCCATGCTCAACTACGCCGCGCACGCCTTCGGGACCGTCGCGGGCTGGGGCTTCGGCAACGGGACGTTCTTCGACGAGCAGAGCGGCACGTTCGAGTACGCCGCCACCAGCGACGAGTACCGCGACATGCTCGAGTACTTCCACGGCCTGGCCGAGGACGGCCTGCTCGACACCGAGTCCTTCACCGCCACGAACGAGGGCATGGGCACGGTGACCGAGAAGTTCGCCGCGGGAGAGGTCTTCGCCGCGTCCGGTGCGAACGGCACGGTCCAGGAGTTCGCCACGGCGCTCGACGCGACCGACGCGAAGGGCGAGTACGAGCTCCTCCAGATCGCCCCGCCGGGCGGCCCGGCCGGCCAGGTCGTCGAGCCGCGCAACTTCTGGCACGGCTTCATGGTCACGGCCGACACGGTGGAGGACCCGCACTTCGTCGCGAAGCTGCAGTTCCTCGACTGGCTCTACTACAGCCCCGAGGCGAACGATCTGCTGCGGTGGGGCGTCGAGGGTGAGACCTACACGAAGGCGGGCGACACCTACACCCTGGAGCCGGACTACTCGCTGGAGTCCTTCAACCTCAACCTCGACGGGACCACCGACATCTCGGAAGATCTCGGCTACTCCAACAACGTGCTCAGCGGCTCGACGGAGTCCCGCGCGCTCAAGCAGTCGTACAACGCGCCGGAGTTCGTCGACTACATCGACTCGGTGCTGGCCGCGCGGACACCGCGCGACCCGTTCCCGCCGGCGCCGCTGGACGAGATCGAGCTCGAGCAGGCGTCGCTCCTGGCGACACCGCTCCGGGACACGGTCGACACCAACACGCTCAAGTTCATCCTCGGTGAGCGGCCCCTGAGCGAGTGGGACGCCTACGTGGCGGAGCTCGAGGCGCAGAACCTGCAGGGCTACCTGGACCTGATCAACGGTGCCGCCGAGCGCTTCGCCGAGAACGACGGCTGACCGAACGATGGTGATGTCCGAGCCGCGGCTGGGCAGCACAGGACGTCAGCGCGACCTTCCCCGCGGGCGGCGGCCCGCGGGGAAGGTCCCGTGGCGGCTGGTGCTGCGCCGGGACGGCGTGCTGTACCTGATGGCCGTCCTGCCGCTGCTGTTCCTGCTGATCTTCCGGTACGGGCCGATGGTCGGCAACGTCATCGCGTTCCGCCGGTTCCGCCCGGGCGGCAGCATCTTCGGCGAGGAGTGGGTGGGGCTCCGGTACGTGGAGCTGTTCATCAACGACCCCACGTTCTGGCAGGTCTTCGCGAACACCGCGATCCTCGGCGGCCTGACCCTCGTGGTCGGCTTCCCGTTGCCGATCGTGCTGGCGCTCCTGCTCAACGAGGTCCGCAAGAAGGCGTTCAAGCAGGTGGTGCAGTCCATCTCCTACCTGCCGCACTTCCTGTCGATCGTGATCGTGGCCGGCATGACGATGCAGCTGCTCTCGATGCAGGGCACGGTGAACCAGGCGGTCGAGGCGCTGGGCGGGGATGCGATCCCGTTCCTGCAGCGGCCCGAGTGGTTCCGGACGATCTACGTGGGGACCGAGATCTGGCAGACGGTCGGGTGGGGAACGATCCTCTACCTGGCGGCCCTGACCACCGTGGACAGCTCCCTCTACGAGGCGGCGCGGATCGACGGCGCCAACCGGTGGCAGCAGACGTGGCACGTCACCCTCCCCGGCATCCGCCCCATGATGATCACGCTGCTGATCCTCAACATCGGCACGTTCCTCAACGTGGGATTCGAGAAGGTGCTCCTCCTGTACACCCCGCTCACCTATGCGACGGCGGACGTCATCTCGACCTACCTGTACCGGGTCGGCCTGGTCGCGAACAATCTCAGCTACGCAGCGGCGATCGGCCTGTTCCAGGCATGCATCGGCCTGGTCATGGTCCTGACCGCGAACTACATCTCGCGGCGAGTGGTGGGAGCAAGCCTGTGGTGACCTCTTCCGACGTGACGATGCCCGCCGACCCCCGGGCGGGCGTACCGGTGGGCCCGCGCGACTCCAGGGGCTACCGATGGTTCACCCGGTTCAACACGGGCGTGCTGGTGCTGGTGTGCCTCGCGATGATCTATCCCTTCGTCACCCTGGTGGCCCAGTCGTTCTCGAGCCCGGGCGCGATCAAGGCGGGCCTGGTGAACGCCGTCCCGGTGGGCTTCAACTTCGACACGTACCGCGCGGTGATGCAGGACGAGCGGTTCTGGACGAGCTACGGCAACACGGTGCTGTACACCGTGGTCGGCACGACGATCGCGATGCTGCTCACCACCACGTTCGCCTACGTGATCGCCAAGCGGCACCTCCGGGGCCGGAACATCCTCATCGGCGTGGCCGTCTTCACCATGTTCTTCAACGGCGGGATCATCCCCAACTACGTGCTGATCTCGTCGCTCGGGATGAAGAACACGATGTGGGCGGTGGTCCTCCCCCCTGCGCTGTCCGTGTTCAACCTCCTGGTCATGAAGGCGTTCTTCGAGAACCTGCCCCGCGAGCTGGAGGAGGCCGCGCAGATCGACGGGCTCGGCTGGTTCGGGATCTACGTGCGTATCGTGCTGCCGCTGTCGAAGGCGGTCATCGCGACCATGGTGCTGTTCTACTCGGTGCAGTACTGGAACGACTGGTTCACGGCGTTCCTCTACCTCGACAAGAACGACCTGTTCCCGATGTCGCTGTACCTGCGCAACCTCATCGCGGGGGCGTCGACGACGACGGCGGAGAGCGCGGCGGCCATCGGGAGCACGACCGCGGCCATCTCGGCGAACATCCAGGCCGTGACGATGGTGCTGGCGATCCTGCCGATCCTGTGCGTGTACCCGTTCGTGCAGCGGTACTTCGTCTCCGGCGTCATGCTCGGGTCCGTCAAGGGCTGAGGAGCACCCGCACCTGATCCCGGATCTCCTGGACGACGTCGTCGACGGGCACATCGGTCCGTCCGTCCTGCGGGCATCTTCCCGCGCCGCCGCGCTACCGTGACCCCGGAGGCATCCATGGATCCGACAGGCACCCCGCGCGACCGCACCGATCTGCTGCTCGAAGCGGTCGTCACGGTCAGCCACGGCCTGGAGCTGGAGACGGTCCTGCACCACATCGTGGAGACCGCCGTCGAACTCGTCGACGCCCGGTACGGCGCCCTCGGCGTCCTGGGCGACGACGGCAGGATCGCCCGGTTCCTCACGGTCGGGCTGAGCGACGACCAGATCGCCGCGATCGGACCGTACCCGACCGGTCACGGCGTACTGGGCGAACTGATCCGCCACCCCGTACCCCTCCGCCTGCACGACCTGTCCTCCCACCCGGCCTCCGTGGGCTTTCCCGCACATCACCCGCCGATGCACCGCTTCGTCGGAATGCCGCTGCGCGTGCACGGCTCACCGTTCGGCAACCTCTACCTCACGGACAAACGCGGCGGACACGACTTCACCGGCGAGGACCAGAGGGTGCTGGAGGCCCTCGCCGCGGCGGCCAGCGTGGCCATCGAGAACGCCCGCCTCTACGACGACACACGCCTGCGCGAACGCTGGGCCCGCGCCAACGACCGGATCTCACGCCAGGTCCTGGCCGGATCCTCGCCGGACGACGTCCTGACACTCATCGGCAGCCAGGCACGCGAGGTGGCCGACGCCGACCTCACCGCCATCTCCGTCCCCGACCCGGCCACCGGACGCCTGGTACTGCAGGCGGCATCCGGGCTCGACGCCGAAGCACACATCGGATCGGTCCTCTCCGCCGACGGAACCTTCGCCGCACTCACCTTCCGAACCGGCGTACCGATGGTCACCGATGACGCCACGACCGACGAGCGGGCCGCATTCTCGCTGGACCTGCCCGTAGCGCTGGGCCCGCTCGCCGTCTGGCCCCTCGGCAAACCAGGAAGCGCCCGCGGCGTTCTCGCCGCGGCGCGCCTCCAGGGCCGCGCACCCTTCTCCCCCGTGGTGGTCGAAGCCCTCGGCGCCTTCGCCGCCCAGGGCGCCGTCGCCCTCGAACTGGCCGAAGGACGAGCCAGCGCCGAACGCGTCGCCCTGCTGCGCGACCGCGAACGCATCGCCCGCGACCTGCACGACCTGGCCATCCAACGGCTGTACGCGACCGGGCTGTCCCTCCAGCGCACCGCACGCACCGCACCACCCCAGATCGCCGAACACCTCACCACGGCCGTCGACGACGTGGACGAGACCATCTCCCTGATCCGCACCACCATCTACCGCCTGCAGCCGGGCGACCGGTACGGCGGCACGGGATCCCGGCGGGTCGGCCTGCGCTCACGGGTGATCACGGAGGTCGACGCCACGGTGGTGCCACTCGGGTTCGCTCCCCGGCTCCGGTTCGAGGGAGCCGTCGACACCCTGGTCACGCCGGAGGTCGCCGACCACGTCGTCGCCGTCCTGCGCGAGGGGCTGTCCAACGTCGCGCGGCACGCGTCCGCGACGCGCGCAGGGGTGCTCCTGACGGTGGCCGACGACGATGTGGTGCTCACCGTGGCCGACGACGGCGTGGGGATACCGCCCGGCGCGGCGCACAGCGGCCTGCGCAACCTGGCGCGCCGGGCGGAAGAGCTGGGCGGCAGCTTCGAGGTGGGGCCCGCGGACCCGGACGCGGACCGCCCCGGTACCCGCCTGGTGTGGCGGGTGCCGGTGCCGGCGGACACGGTGCTGCCAGGCTGATGCCGGGCCGTCGCGGCCGCGCTCAGGAGCGGGGACGCTCGTCGCGCTCCAGGCGGGCGGCGAGGGCGGCGGCCTGGGCCCGCCGTTCGAGCCCGAGCTTGGCGAAGATCCGCGAGACGTAGTTCTTGACCGTCTTCTCGGCGAGGAACAGCTCGGCGCCGATCTGCCGGTTGGTCAGGCCGTGCCCGATCAGCACGAGGACGCGGTGCTCCTGCACGGTGAGGTCGGCCAGCGGGTCCGGCTCGTGGTGGGCGTCGGCCCGGAGCCGTTCCATCACGCGTGCGGCGGCGCGGGGATCGAGCATCGAGCCGCCCGACGCGACGGTCCGCACGGCCTCGACCAGGTCCGTGCCCCGCACCTGCTTGAGCACGTAGCCCGCGGCACCCGCCAGGATCGCGTCGTAGAGCGCTTCGTCGTCCGCGAACGAGGTGAGCATGAGGCAGGCCAGGGAGGGCATACGGGAACGCAGATCGCGGCACACGGTGACGCCGTCGCCGTCGGGCAGTCGTACGTCCAGCACCACGACGTCGGGAGCGAGCGCGGGGACGCGGGCCAGGGCTTCGCGGGCGGTGCCGGCCTCGCCCACGACCTTCAGCCCCGGCTCGGACTCCAGCAGGTCGGCGACACCACGACGCACCACCTCGTGGTCGTCCACGAGAAACACTCGCACGTCCATGCGTTCTACCGTAGCGGTGGTGCCCGCCCCGGTCGCTGCCGGGGCGGGCACCACGGGGTGAGACGTCATCGCAGCACGGGGAACCGCTGCACCAGCCGGAGACGTGCCCACGACCTGCCGAAGCCGGCGGTGTCGCCTGCCAGGAACGCGGCCAGCCCGATGAGCAGGACGGCGTCGATCAGGTGGTAGTCGGCGAAGGGGTTGTTGGCCAGGGGCAGCACGGCCAGCCACATCAGCAGCATGAGCAGCGCGCCCGTCCCGGCCGCGATCCGCATGCCGATGCCCAGTGCGAGGGCGGCACCGATACCGAGCAGGCCGAGCATGAACAGCCAGTCGACGACGGCGTTGCCGGCCAAGGCCCCGAAGAACCCGGCGAACGGGCCCTCGACGCCGCCGAGGAAGCCCGCGGTCGGGGAACCCCCGTTGATCCAGGCGCGCTCGGCGGGCGTGGCCAGGCCCCAGCCGAGGAGCTTGTCGCCGAAGGCCCAGAGGAACTCGAACGCCAGCAGCAGCCGGACGCCGGCGAAGGAGTACCGGGCGACAGCCTCGCCCGTGACGTGCGTGGCGACGGCGGCATGCTCGCGCGGGACCGATCCGTGCGCCGGCAGTGCGGTGTGGCTGACCGAACTCATGATGACCTCCTGGTGGATCCGCCGGACCAGCTCCGGCGCCTGTGTTCACGATCCCGCCAGGGCCGTCCGCTCCGGCAGGGTCACCGGCCCCGCGCACACGGGACCTTGGTCCCGTGTGCGCGGATCCACTGCGCCGGGCGCCCTCGCCGGCGTCCTCTCAGCCGCGGAGCGTCAGCCGATCGCCGCCTCGGTCTCGGTGATGAGCTGGTCGGCCGCCTCGTCCGGCGACAGGTTGCCGTACAGCACCTCCTGCGAGAGGCGCAGGAAGATGGCGTTGATCTCGCTGGCGCCCTCGGGCGGCAGCGGACGCGGGTTCTCCGGGTCCTCGAGACGCTCGGCGAGGTACGCCGCGGCCTTCTGGTCGGCCACGCCCAGGCCGTCCTGGATCTCGGCCAGCACGTCGCCGTTCGGCGGCAGGCCGCGGTCGGCACCGAGGATCTCACCGGCGTCCGGGGAGTTGACGATGAAGTCGACCAGCTTCGCCGCCGCCTCCTTGTGCTCGGAGTTCTCCGCGATGGAGTAGTGCATCGACGGCTTGACCCAGTCACCGCGGGCCTCCGCGCCGTCCTCCCCCGGCATGCGCAGCAGCTGGAGGTCGACCTCGTCGTTGAGCGCGCCGACCTGGCCGAGCTGGGTCGCCCAGCCCGGCTTGAACGCCATCTCGCCCCGCGCGAACGAGTCGCCGTCGGTGGTGTTCTCCTCGAGCGAGCGCTCGGGCGACAGCATGCCCTCGGCCTCGGTGAGGTCGGCGACGTACTCCCACCACTCGACGAGGGTCTCCTTGCTGAAGCCCAGACCGCCGTCGTCGTTCCAGAGCTGCTCGCCGTGCTGGCGGGCGAAGAGCGTGAAGGGCTCGGGGTAGAACGAGAACTGGCCCGAGCCGACCGCGTCCGGCACGGCCTCGCCGACGTCCTTGGAGAACTGGGCGTAGTCCTCCCACGACCAGGTGTCGTCGTCGGGCATCTCGAGGCCCGCCGCCTCGACCACCTCGGGGTTGGTCCAGACCGAGTAGGTGGTCAGGCCACCGGGCACGCCGTACACCTTGCCGTCCTCGGAGCTGTCGGTGAGGAGCGCCTCGCCGTAGGGCGACAGGTCGAGCTCGTCGCCGAACTGCGTGAGGTCGGCGAGCTGGCCGTTGCGCCCGTACTCGAGCACGTAGGGGTCGACGGTCTGGATGACGTCCGGCATCTCGCCGGTCGCGGCCTTCGTCGCCAGCGCGTCCCAGTACGCGTCCCAGGTGCCGGGCTCGGTCTCGACCGTGATATCCGGGTTCTGCTCCTCGAAGAGGTCGACCATCTCCTCGGTCATCGCGTGCCGGGAGTCGACGCCCCACCACGCGAAGCGCAGCGTGACCTGGCCCTCCTCGCCGTCGCCCCCGGTGGCCTCGCCGCCGCCGGCGCAGCCGGCGAGCACGAGGGAAGCGCTCGTGAGGAGCGCGGCCACGTGAATGCTCCGTTGCCTGTGAATACGTGACACTGTGCTTTTCCTTTCACTTGAGTCCCGTGGTCGCAATCCCCTTGACCAGGAATCGCTGGCCGACGAGGAAGACCACGAAGAGCGGGACCAGGGTGACGAGCGACATCGCGAAGAGCGCACCCCAGTTGGACGCCGACGTCGTGTCGACGAAGTTGCGCAGCGCGACGGAGACGGTCTGCGTCTCCGGCTTGGTGAGGAACACCAGCTGCGAGTAGAAGTCGCTCCACGTCCAGATGAAGGTGAAGATCGCGGTAGTGGCGAGCGCCGGGACGGTGAGAGGAAGCATCACCTGGAGAAAGGTGCGCCAGTAGCCGGCGCCGTCGATGCGCGCGGCTTCCTCGAGCTCCCGGGGGATGTTGCGGAAGAACTGCACCATCAGGAAGACGAAGAACGCGTCGACCGCGAGGAATTTCGGGACGATGAGCGGGAGGAAGGTGTTCACCCAGCCGATCGACGAGAACATGATGTACTGCGGCACGATGAGCACGTGGATCGGCAGCATGAGCGTGAGCAGCATGGCGGCGAACAGCACGGGCTTCCCGCGGAATCGCAGCCGCGCGAAGGCGTAGGCCGCCGTCGTGCACGACACGAGGTTGCCGATCAGGGCGCCGATGACGACGATCGCCGAGTTCAGGATGTACCGGCCGAAGGGATACGTCAGGGCGTTCCAGCCGTTCGGGTAGTGCTCGAGCGTCACCTCCTCGGGAATCAGCCCCGGACTGAGGAAGATCAGGTCGTTCGGCTTGAAGGAGCCGACCAGCATCCACAGCAGCGGGTAGATCATCAGGATGCCGACGACGATCAGCAGCGCGTGCTGGAGAATGCTGCGCACGACGCCCCGCCGGCTCCGGCGCCTCCGGGGCGCCTGCCGTGCGCCGCGCGCCGGCAGCCTGTCGGTCTTTTCGAGGACGTCAGTCGTCATAGTGGACCCAATACTTCGAGACGAGGAAGTTGATCGCGGTGAACGCCCCGATGATGAACAGGAGCAGCCAGGCCATCGCGGACGCGTACCCCATCTGGTAGTCGGTGAAGCCGCGCTGGTAGAGGTACAGGGTGTAGAAGAGCGTGGAGTCGACGGGGCCACCGGTGCCGCCGCTGACGACGAACGCCTGCGTGAAGGACTGGAACGCGTTGATGATCTGCAGCACGAGATTGAAGAAGATCACCGGGGTGAGCAACGGGATCGTGATGCTGCGGAACTGCCGCCACCTCGTGGCGCCGTCGATCGCCGACGCCTCGTAGTACATCTCGGGGATCTGGCGGAGCCCGGCGAGGAAGATGACCATCGACGAGCCGAACGTCCACACGTGCAGCAGGACGAGCGTGCCCAGTGCGGTCTCCGGGTTGGAGACCCAGCCCGGGCCGACGATGCCGAAGAAGCCCAGCACCTGGTTGACCAGCCCGTCGACGCCGAAGAGCTGCTTCCACAGCACCGCGATCGCGACCGAGCTGCCCAGCAGCGAGGGCAGGTAGTAGACGGAACGGTAGAAGGGCAGGCCCTTGAGTCCCCGGTTGAGCACGATCGCGAGGAAGAGCGCCGCGGCCAGCTGGAGCGGCACACCGATCAGCACGTAGGTGAAGGTCACGCCGAGTGACTTGTGCAGCCGCGCGTCGCCGAGCATCCGCTCGTAGTTCTCCAGGCCCACCCACTGCGGGTCCCGCAGCAGGTTGTAGTCCGTGAACGAGAGCACCAGGGAGGCGATCATCGGCCCGAGCGTGATGAGGACCAGGCCGATGAACCAGGGGAACAGGAACGTCCAGGCCGCGCGCTCCTCCTTGCGCTCCGCCGACGTCCGACGACGGACGCGGGCACCCGCGCCGTCGCGCAGGTGCCGGAACTCCTCGACGACCGCCATCAGCGGCCTGGGTTCCGAGAGAAGGCGCCAGGCTCGGGCGCCCTGGACGCGGCGGAGGCCTGCGGGAACTTGGACACGTGATACTCCGTCGGATCAGCGGGACTAGTGATCGTTCACTAATCAGGTTGGCGGTCAACTTAGTGAACGATCACCTGATGTGTCAACATAAGACCATGACCGGCAACCCGAAAGCACTCAGGCAGGGGGCGACGTGACCCGATCTTCGACACGGCGAGCGACGATCATGGAGGTCGCGCACCTGGCGGGCGTCTCGCACCAGACGGTGTCGCGGTACCTGAAGTTCAGCGGCGAGGGCCTCAAGCCCGCCACCCGCGAGCGGGTGGAGGCCGCGATCGGCGAGCTGAACTACCGCCCCAACCTGCTGGCGCGCTCGATGCGCACCCGGACCACGGGCCGGGTCGCAGTGCTGATCCCCACGCCGGCGTTCAACCCCGCGCGCATGCTCGCCGGCGCCACCGCGACCGCGCACGCGGCCGGATACAGCGTCGAGGTGATCAGCCCCGAGGGCGGCGCCGCCGCGCGCACCGAGCGCATCCTCGATCTCGCCGACACCCGGCAGGTGGACGGCATCGTCTCGCTCTCCCCCGTGCTCACCGGCCGGATCGAGAAGCTGGACTCCGACATCCCCGTCGTCGTCTCGGAGGACTTCGACGACGAGATGCGCGGCATCGGCGACCTGGCGAACGCCACGCCCGTGGACGAGATGATCACGCACCTCGCCGAGCTCGGCCACCGGCGCTTCTTCCACGTCAGCGGCTCGGCGCAGTTCGCGTCCGCCCGCGCCCGCGCCACGGCGTTCCTCGAGTCGATCGAGCGCCTGGGGCTCGATTCCGTCGGCGTCCACGAGGGCGACTGGACCGGCGAGTCCGGGATCGAGGCCGTGCGTTCCCTGCCGGCCCGCAACGCGCCGACCGCCATCATCGCCGCCAACGACCTCGTCGCCGCGGGCGTGATGCGCGGAGCCGTGGAGCGCGGATGGGACATCCCCGGGGACGTGAGCATCACGGGCTGGGACAACAACCAGATCGGGGTGTTCATGACGCCGTCGCTGACCAGCGTCGACGTCAACCTCGAACAGATCGGCGCACGGGCGATGACCCGCCTCATCGGAACGCTCCGCGACGAGGAGCCGCAGTTCGGCGACGAGCCGCTGAACCGCGTCATCTGGCGCGAGTCGACGGCCGCGCCGCGCTGACGTCGCGCGCCGGAAACCCGTGGCACCCCTGCGCGACCACGCCGTGAAGGAGCACCGCATGAACCGGATCATCGGCGGGACGACCCGCCCCGCGCCGCACGGCACGATCGTCAACGGCGTGCCGTGGTTCGACGACCGCGGCGAGACCGTGAACGCCCACGGCGGCTGCATCGTGGAGGACGGCGGGCGCTACTACCTGTTCGGCGAGTACAAGACCGACGACGAGAACGTCTTCGCCGGGTTCAGCTGCTACTCCTCGCCCGACCTGGTCACGTGGCGGTTCGAGCGCATCGCCCTCCCCCGCCAGGCCGGCGGCCTGCTCGGGCCCGCGCGGATCGGCGAGCGAGCGAAGGTCATGCGGTGCCCGGCCACCGGGCGGTTCATGATGTACATGCACACCGACGACCTGACCTACACCGACCCCTGCATCGGCGTGGCCGTCAGCGACACGATCGCCGGCGAGTACGAGTTCCGCGGCGCGCTCCGCCACGACGGCGCCGCCGTCCGCGGCTGGGACATGGGCACGTTCCAGGACGACGACGGCAGGGGCTACCTCCTGCTGCACGAGGGCGACGTCCTGCGCCTGAGCGACGACTACACGACCGTGTCCGACGCGGTCGTGCGCGGCGTCGCCCCGGGCGGGGAGTCACCCGCGATGCTCCGCGGCGGCGACCGGTACTTCCTGCTGTTCTCGAACAAGACGAGCTGGGAACGCAACGACAACTACTACCTCAGTGCGGCCGCGATCGAGGGCCCCTGGGAACACGGCGGACCGGTCGCGCCGCCCGGCACGCTCACCCACAACTCGCAGTGCACGTTCGTGCTCACCCGTTCGGCCGACGGCCGCCCGCTGCCACCGATGTACCTGGGCGACCGCTGGTCGTTCCCGCACCAGGCGTCCGCGGCGACGTACGTCTGGCTCCCGCTCACGATCGAGGGCGACCGGCTCTCGATGACCGAGTACCGGCCGGCGTGGGACCCCGCCACCGCCGAACCCGTCGACCTGCGCCGGCTCGGGACGTGGCAGGATCTCGAGTTCACCTCCACGATCGCGTCCAGCGCGGTCGAGGCCCCCTTCGACGGGCGGCGCGTCGCCGTGCACGGCACGTCGACGCCGTCGGGCGGCTACGCGCGGGTCGATGTCCTCGCCGGCGAGCACGCCGAACCCCTGCACTCGGCGGTCGTCGACTTCTACAGCAAGGTGCCCGACGACGGCTGGCGGTACCTCAGCCCCGAACTACCCGCCGGCCCCAAGCGGATCCGAGTCACGAATCTCGGCGAGTCGCCCGTCTGGTACGACAAGGCACGCCACCGCTTCGGCTCCGACGGCACCCGCGTCACGACAGCCGGGCTCCTCACCCTGAACTGACACCCCGACCTGCGCGTTTCCCGTCGATTGACACAAAACGTGATCGATCACTACGCTAAGGTGAACGATCACATTTTGCTGTGTCGACGACGAGAGCAGGCCATGATCCTTCCTCCCCGTTCCCCGCACGGATACCTGACCGACGACGCCGGCAGCGGCGTGACCGTCGCGGAACGCGGCCGAGCCGTACGGATCTGCGTCGGCGAGGCGGAGTCCGCCGCGGTCCGCCGGGCGGCGGAGAATCTGGCCGACGATCTCGCGAGCGTCTGCGGCGCCGACGCGGTCCTCGTCGCCCACCCCGCGGGCGCACGCGTCGTCGTCGGCACGCTCGGCCGGTCCGCGGCGGTGGACGCCGCGGTGGCGGACGGCGCCGTCGACGTCGCCGCCCTGTACGACGACGACGGCGCGCCGCGATGGGAGGCGTTCCTCGTCACCGTGCACGACGACGTGCTCTACCTGGTCGGCACCGACCGCCGCGGCACGATCTACGCGATCTACGACTTCGCCGAGGCCATCGGCGTGTCGCCGTGGCGCTGGTGGGGCAAGGTCGAGCCGCGGCGTCGCGAGCACGTCACGGTCGCACGCGGCACGTGCCGTGCCGACTGGCCGTCGGTGCAGTACCGGGGTGTGTTCCTCAACGACGAGGAGGAGCTGCTGCACTGGGCGCTCGCCCACACCGACGACGGCACCATCGGACCCCAGACCTACCGGCGGGTGTACGAGCTGATCCTGCGGCTCAAGGGCAACTACCTCTGGCCCGCGATGCACGTGGGCGCGTTCAACCACGACCCGGAGAACGGCCGCCTCGCGGACGAGATGGGCGTGGTCATCGGCACCAGCCACTGCGACATGCTGCTGCGCAGCAACGAGCACGAGTTCCGGCCGTGGGCCGCGCGGCAGTCCGAGCCGGTCGCGTACGACTACTCCCTGCCCGGCCGCAACCGCGAGAAGCTGCGCGAGTACTGGCGGGGCAGCGTCGAGCAGAACCGCGACCACGAGGTCACGTGGACCGTCGGTATGCGCGGCGTGCACGACTCCGGCTTCCTGACCACCGCCATCGACGAGGACGACACGCTCGACGAGGAGCAGAAGTTCCGCGCGCGCGTCGAGCTGCTGCGGACCGTCATCGACGACCAGCGCTCCCTCCTCGGCCAGGTCCTGGAGACGGATCCCGCCGCGCCCCCGCAGCTGTTCGTCCCCTACAAGGAGGTCCTGCCCCTCTACGACGCGGGCCTGCGGGTGCCCGACGACGTGACGCTGGTGTGGGCCAACGACAACTTCGGCTACATCCGGCGGTTCCCCTCCGAGGCGGAACGCGCGCGATCCGGCGGGCACGGCCTCTACTACCACTCGTCGTACTGGTCGAACATGACCACGAGCTACCTGGCGACCTCCTCGACACCACTGGCGCTGATGAAGTCCGAGCTGCGCAAGGCCTGGCAGCGGGGCATCCGCAAGCTGTGGGTCGACAACATCGGCGGGCTCAAGCCGCTCGAGCTCGAGATGGAGTTCTTCCTGCGCAGCGCGTGGGAGGCGGGCAGGGAGTCACGCACCGCGGACGTCCGGGAGTTCACCGCGACCTGGATCGACGAGAAGTTCACCGGCGGGCACGGCCGCGCCGCCGGCGCGATCTACGCCGAGTACTACCAGGTGAACAACCAGCGCAAGTTCGAGCACCTCACCTCCGGCGTGTTCTCCCAGACCGGCTACGGCGACGAGTCGCAGCGCCGCCTGGACGTGCTGCGCGACCTGTTCGACCGCACGAACGACATCCTGACCGCGCTGCCGGCAGCACAGCGCGACGCCTTCTTCCAGCTGTTCGCCGTCAAGATCCATATGGCGTATCTCGTGAACGGCCAGTTCGCCCACGCGGATCGCAGTGCCCTCGCCCACCGCCAGGGGCGACTCGCGGCCGCCGACCACCACCTCGACGTCTCGCGCCGGTTCGACGAGTACAAGCGCGCGCTCATCCACTACTACAACCGCACGATGTCGGACGGCGCGTGGGACGGGATGTTCACGCCCGAGGACTTCCCGCCCCCGGTCATGCCCCTCCATCCCCCGGCCACGCCGGCGCTGCGGCTCGACGACGCGCCGGGCCTCGGGGTCGCGGTGTGGGGCGACGACATGCCCTCGCGGGCACCCGCGCTCACGTTCTGGCCGCACGGCGTGACCGACAAGTGGATCGACGTCTTCAACACCGGCGGCGGCGAACTCGCCTGGACGATCGACGCCGATCCGTGGATCGAGGTGTCGCCCCGATCGGGCACGATCCGCACCGAGAGGCGGATCGCCGTGCGAATCCCCGACCCCGTCCGGGACGCCGGACGCTCGGGCACCGTGCGGGTACGCCGCCCCGACACGGGCGACGAGGTGACCGTCACGGTCACGGTCGCATCCGCCCCGGCACTCGAGGACGGATTCGCCGGAGCGGTCGAGGCCGACGGCTATGTCAGCCTGGACCCGTCCCGCGCCGGTCTCCCCGCCGACGGCGCCGACTCGGCGTGGGCGGTCGTGCCGCACCTGGGACGGTACGGGAACGCCGCGGTCGAGGCACGTCGCACGACGCACGAGCACGACGGCGAGCCCGCCCCGCTGGAGCACCGTTTCCACCTGCGCACCGCGGGCGCCCACCTCCTCGAGCTCCATCGCCTGCCCACGCTGAACGCGACGGGCACCATCCGGGTGGGCGTGAGCGTCGACGGGCGCTCCCCCACGATCCTGTCGAGCCCGATCACCGACGAGCACCGCGGCGACTGGGAGCGCGGCATCCAGGACAACGTGGAGCGGCTGACCGTACGACTCCCCCGCCTCGACGAGGGGGCGCACGTGCTGCGCCTGCACGTCATCGACGAGGACGTGACCGTGTCGAAGCTCGTGATCTACACCTCGGACATCAGGCCCACGGCGCTGGGCCCGGACTTCAGCTCCTGCGTCACGGCGACGCCGGCCGGCACCACGACGCCCCGCATGCCGCCGTCCGATCCCGCCGATCCCCGGCTGGCCGCCGTCGAGCACGCGGCGCGGGAGTTCTACCGGACCGACCCCGCGCTCGTTCCGCCACCCCCGCAGGTCTACGCCGGCCCTGGGTTCTGGGACGGGGACACGACGTTCCGCCGCAACCAGGTCGTGCCGCAGACCGCACTCGGCCCCGCACGGCATCGGACGCGCGCCGACGGCGGCAAGGACGTCGTCGCCGGACTCGGCTCCGGCACGGTCGCCGAGAGCGGCGGACGCGTCGCCATCGAGGCGGAGTACGTCCTGGCGCAGGACGCCGGCGCATGGACCTCGCCCGCCGACGATCCCCACGAGCTCACGTGGACGCACACCCAGGCCGAGACCGACGGCCGTACCGGCCTGGCGATGCACGTCGTACCGCGCGGCCTGCGGTGGGAGGATCCGCAGACGGCGCCTGGCATGCACTTCGCGCTCGACGTCGCGACGCCCGGCCGCTACCACGTCTGGCTGCTCGTGAAGTACGACGACCGCACCGACGACGCCTGCCTCATCGCGCTCGACGGAGCCGTGCAACCGGCATCCGAGCAGTTCTCCGGCGGGGAGATGTGCACCTACGGCACCCGGCAGATCTGGCTGTGGGCGCTGGTCTCCGATCTCGAGATCACCGCGGGCCGCCACACCCTGTCGGTGCTCGCGCGCAAGTCGGGGCTGCGCATCGATCGCCTCTACCTCACCACCGGCGACGAACTGCCGCCGGCCGACGTGGCCTGGCGGCCGAGCCCTCGCACCGCGAGCACCCGCACCGCGCCCGACGTCGACCCCGCCACCGTCCGGTAGCCGCGTGAGCCGCCCGCGCGCAGGGTTCACGCGCGGGCGGCTCACTTGCGGGGCGTGAGCTTGCCGTCGGCTCAGTCCTCCGCCGACGCGGCGACGTCGAGGAGCGCTCGCGACACGATCGGCGCGTAGAACTCCTCGATGGCAGGGAAGTTGGGGTGGGTGCCGCTGGGGCGGTCCCCGTCGTCCCAGGAGCCGGTGGTCTCGGCCGTTCCTGGCAGGCCGTTGTCGGGCTGGAGGGAGTCGAAGGAGTAGGTGACGCGCATGTCGTCGTCGGTCGTGTCCAGGTCGCTCGTGTACACGTCGGCCACGGGGACGTCCCACTTGGCGAGGATGTCCAGCTCGATGTCTCGCAGCGTCTCCTGGACCGCGACGTCCCGTGCGCCGAGCTTGGCGACGGCGAGGTAGACGACGTCCGCGGTCGGGTACTTGGCCTTCAGCTGGGCGATGAGGTCCTCGAAGGCTCCCGCGAACGTGGTGGTGTCGAACGGGCCGTCGAAGCCCTCGGTGATCGTGCCGAGCTTGTCGAGTGTCGCCGGGTACGCGTCGTTGGTGCCGCCGTCGAAGAGCACGAGGTCGGGGTCCTCGCTCGGCGCCGCCTGCACCTGGGCCGCGATGTCGTTGGAGCCGTCGATCACCGAAGCACCGTTGACGGCGTACTTGCGGACCGTCATCTGCTCCTGATCGGCGACGAACTCGCCGATCCCGGCACGGCGGTACATGTGTCCCGCGATGATGCTGTCGCCGAACGTGTAGAGCGTGGATCCGCTCAGTGCCGCCGGGGTCGCGTCGCCGCGGCCGCGGATGACCAGGTCGTCGATCTCCTGGGCGTTCGTCGTCGTCTTGTACGCGCTCGTCGCGACGATCCGGTGCAGTTGCGCCGCACGGATGGGCACGTCGGCGTTCTCGACGAGCGTCGTGGAGCCGTCCGAGATCCGGTAGCTCACGGTCCGCGCGGCGAAGTCGGCGCGCACGCGCACCTGGTACGTGTGACCGACGGTCAGCGGCACGGACCGCCAGGTGGGCTCGATCGCGTACTTCGAGCTCGTGGAGTCGGAGTCGATCGCGGTGGTCGAGTACCGCAGCTCCCGCGTGCCGTCCGTCTTCGTCGCGCCCTGCATCGCGAAGGCGAGGCGGCCGTAGCGGTCGCGGAACTCGAGTCCGCCCTTGGAGTTCGACTCGCCGTGGTACGTCCAGTCGAAGGAAACGTCGGCCAGCGAGTCGCGCGCGACCGCGGGGTCGAACTTCTTCACGGCGACGCCCTCGTTCGACAGGTCGTTGGTGAGGCGCAGCACGCCGTCGGCGATCGCCGCGTCACGATCGAAGCCGAAGGCGGGCGCGGCCGCCGGGGAGTCGAACGACTCCGAGAGCAGCACGGTGGTCGCCTCGCGCAGCGTGATCACGTCCACGCCGAGACCGTAGCCGCTGCTCGCCTCGTTCTTGCCGGTCACCGTGTACCGGAGGGTGATCGGGCCCGGCTCGGCCACCGTGATCGCGCCGGCCGTGACCGACGGGAACGACGCGGTCTCGGCGTACAGGTCGTAGGGCTCCCCCACGTCGTCGCCGTCGACGGAGGCCTGCGCGATGCCGCGGATGCTCGCCGTCCGGTAGACGGTGCGCAGTTCGTAGGTTCCCGCCTCGGGCACGTCGACGGTGTACTCGATGTAGTCGCCGACGGCGGTCGCGAGCAGCTTGTTCCAGGCGGCGCCCGACGCGCCGTCGTCCCACGTCTCGATCGGCTGGTTGGCGACCGGGCTCGAGGACTCGGCCTCGAAGCGGTACTCGGCCACGGCCGGCGGGATGCCGGAGGTGGTCAGTACCCGTGCGACGTCGCCCGCGGGGACGGTGACGACGAGATCGTCGCCGTCCGTCGAGGTCTCGGCGTCGCCCAGCTTCGTCCACGAGTTGTCCGTCCGTGCGTTGCCGGTCGTGACGTCCCCGTCGCTCGCGTCGGCGTCATAGGTGCCGAGCTCGACGCTCGCGACGTCGCCGGCGAGGCCGGCCAGGCGGAACGTCGTCTCCTCGGTCGTGCCCAGGGCGATCTCGTCGGCCGCGCGCTCGATGGCGAAGCCGCGGGAGTTCGTGTCGAAGCCGTCCGGATCACCGACGACGGCGTAGGAGATGTTCACCGACCGGATCGACTGCTCGACCTCCTCGCCCTGCGGGGCCACGCCCTTCGGGTCGAAGAACTTCAGCGCCGAGCCGCCGACCGCGTCCGTGTTCCGTGTCGCGAGGTCGTGACCGACCTTGTTGTAGAGGTGGTTCACGAGGGCGACGCGCTCGATCTTCTGCGCGAAGGTCATCGTTCCCGGAGTCCCGTCTCCCGTTCTCGCGTCGGCGGGCCTGTCGGTCCGGCCGCAGGCATCCTCCTGGTTGAACGAGTCGTAGAGGCCGTCGCCGTCGAACGAGCACGCGTTGTAGCCGTTGTGCAGGGCTCCCCCGGCGACCGTCGCGAACTTCTTCTCCGCGGCGTACGTGTTGTTCATCCCGTCCTCCATGACGACGGGGAGGTTCTCACCCTTGTCGATGTTGAACGGATGCCGCCCGTTGCCGATGTTGTACATGCGCTCCACGGAGACGTTGTACGTGTCGATGCCGACGGAGTCCAGATACGTGCCCACGTCGGGGTTCGCGCGCATCGCCTCGTTGATGTCCACCATGTAGGTGGGCGAGTTCTGCTGGTGGTTCACCCGGGTCCACACCGGCAGCGAGCTCTCCTTGACGCGCCTGCCGAGGTAGTCGTTGTAGTACCAGGTCTGGTACTTGCGGAACTCGGAGTCACTGGTCACGAGATACCCGCCGTGGTCGGCGTCCCCCTCGGTGCGCCAGAGGTCGCGCTGCGCGAGCGAGATCGGCGAGCGGGACATGCTGTCGGTCGCGAGCCCGTCGTCGTTGTCCGGCCACCTGATCGGCGAGCCGTTGAGGGTGCCGTTGTACGGCTCGTTCTGGGTCTGCACCCCGATCAGCGTGTCGCCGATGCTCTCGCCGTCCTCGTCGGTAAGAGTGGCGGTGTGCTCCACGACGGCGTGAAGCATGTCGCCCTCCTTCTCCATCAGCGCCGTGTCGGCGCGGTCGCCGAGGAACGTGTACATCGAGTTCGGCTCGCCGATCTTCTTCTCGAAGAGCGGGGTGCCGACCGAGCCGTTGTAGAGCACGTTGACCGGGTCCTGGTCCACGGTGGTCATCTGGTAGTCGTGGAACACGTAGAACGGCACCCGGTAGTCGGAGGCCCATCCGGTCGAGTCGGAGCCGAACCAGATCACCTCGAACTTCAGCCCGTACTTCTCGGCGTACCGCACGAGCTTGTCGTAGTACGTCCAGTCGATGTTCTCCATGCTCGCGTCCGAGAAGAACATCCGCGGGCGGAGCGGCTGCTTGAGCCAGGCGTTGTTGGTGTCGCTGTCGTCGCGCGTCGAGGCCGCGGTCTCGAAGGTGACCGCCTCGGCGGCGACCTCGGCCTTGTCGGTGCGCTCCGGCGGCGTCGAGGAGGCGACGAGGAAGCTCACGCTCTCCTCGCCGGCGGCGTGCGCCTGCGCGACATGGTCGGTCACGTCGAGGTCGTAGAAGTAGGTGCGCTTGACGCGGTCCCACTTCGGCGTCACCGAGGTGGGCTCGATGACCGAGCCGTCCGCCGCCTCGACGTCCGTGCCGTCGTAGGTGATGTCCCCGAGACCGGCGTCGTCCCAGGTGAGATCCTCGACGGCCGGGCCGGAGGGCACGCCGTACAGGTTCAGGTAGTGGCTGTAGTACATCCCGCCGGTCCCCGGGAACTCCCCCTGACGCGGGTCCGAGCTGTTCACGTACAGCCGGATCTTGGAGCCGTCCACGTTCTCGACGTCGTCCGGGATGTCGAACCGCAGATAGCCGAGCTCCTGCGCCGAGGCGTCGTCCTCGACCCAGCCCGTCCGGAACGTCGTCGGATCGGCCGGCGAACCGTCCGCCGAGATCGTCGCCGACTGCGCCTGCTCGGGAGTCGTCACCTTGTCCTTCTGCAGGTCGGACCACAACACCTGGACGTTGACGGTGTTGTATCCGTCCTCCGCGACCTGCTTGTAGATCTGTTCGAGGCTGCGCTTCTGCGGATCCGACGGGTCGTGCTCCTCGATGGGCACGTCCGCCCGGTAGCCGATCTGGGTCAGCAGCTTGTCGGCACGCAGCTGGATGCCGTTGTACCAGTACGGTTCGCCGTCGACCAGCAGCACCTGGTCACGGTCGAAGCCGCTGCCCTCCGACTTCAGGGCCACCTCGGCATGGGCCTGGCCGTCCTCGGCCGTCGCCGGGGCGGCGACGCCCCCGGCCATCGCCAGCACCACGGCTCCTACCGCAACCGCGCTACCCGTTGCTCTCGCTCTCATGTTCGTGCTCCCTTGCACCTCATGGATGGACGATGCGAATGTGAACGTTCATCATTGCGCTGGCGCCGAGATTAGTGATCGATCACCATTGGTGTCAATCACTTCCGGTCGCACGCCGGCGGGGCGAGCTAGGGTGAACCCACCCACGCCTTCGACGAAGGAGTACCGCATGCCCGAGACCCTCCGTGACCTGCTCACCCGTCACGTCGACGCCGGCACGATGCCCGGGGCCGTCGGCACGATCGGCACGCGGTACGAGCCGGTCGCCGTCGGCCTGACAGCTCCGGGCGGGACGCCGCTACGGACCGACGCGATCTTCCGCATCCAGTCGATGACGAAGGCGGTCACCGCCGTCGCCACGCTCCGGCTGGTGGAGGACGGCGTGATCGCCCTGGACGACCCGGTCGCCACCTGGCTGCCGGAGCTGGCCGAGCCGCGGGTGCTCACCCATCCAGACGCTCCGCTCACGGACACCAGGCCCGCACGCCGCCCGGTCACCGTGCGCCACCTGCTCACCAACCAGTCCGGCTACGGCGCCATGACCACCGACTCCCCCCTGCGGAAGGCCATGACCGACGCCGGGGTGGACGCGGGTGCCGAACCCGTGGATCGCGGCGCACAGGACTGGCTCGACACCCTCGCCGCCCTGCCGCTCGCGTTCGAACCCGGCGAGGGATGGCGATACCACCATTCCTTCGGCCTGCTCGGCATTCTGCTCGGCCGCGTGACCGACCACGGCACGCAGCACGTGCTCGAAGCGACGGTGTTCGAGCCCGCGGGCATGCCGGACACCGGCTTCACCGTCCCGCGCGACCAGGCGCATCGCCTGCCCGCGGCATTCCGGCACGGAACCGGCGGCCTCGAGGAGGCCGAGCCCGCCGGAGCGGGCTTCTACGTCGCGCCGGCGCCGTTCGACGTCAGCCATTCCGAACTGGTCTCGACCCTCGCGGACTACCACGCGTTCCTGCGGGCGCTGGTCGACGGCCGCTTGATCAACCCCGACCTGCGGGACGAACTGCGCCGCGACCAGGTGGAGGCCGCGGCGAAGACGCCGGACAGCTTCTTCCCCGGCTTCTGGGAGAGCACCGGCTGGGGGTACGGCGTGTCCGTCGTGGCGAGCGGCCCGCACCGTGGCCGGTTCGGCTGGTCCGGCGGGCTCGGCACCGACTTCTTCGTCGAGCCCGACGGCACGATCTGCATCGTCATGACACAGGTGGAGATGGACGAGCGGATCTTCGCACTGCTCGGCGAGCTGCAGGGGCTGAGCGGGACATAACCGTCGTGGCCCCAGGCATGCCTTCGCGGCATCGAGGCGCGTTCGGCGTAGTGCCGGTGGCGTGCAGCGAGGAGGACCGGGGGGCTTTGGTCCGGTCCTCCTCGCCCGCCGATCATTGGCGCTCGAACGCCCACACCGTGCTGCCACTGGTCGATCCGGTGTTCCATCGCGGCTGACCGCCCGAGGCGTAGAGGTAGTCGCGGCCGTCGAGCTGGTTGTTCAGCCGGAAGCCGCCGGAGGCTTCTTCGAGACTCCACCGCGAGTCGTCGTAGACGAAGCCGGAGTTCCAGATGACCTCGTTGTCCGGCTGGGTGTCGAGGTTGCCGCGGCCGGACCTGGCGTTGCCGAACACCCAGGCGCCGGTGGAGTCCTTCGTGGCGACCCACTCCTGGTCGTCGTAGGAACTGGAGTCCGTCAGCACGAGCGCGCCGTCCAGGTCCGAGTCCAGGTACTGGCCGGTGGCCACGTTCCTGATCTTGTAGGTGGCGCCGCTCACGAGGGGGTCATCCCCGCCACCGCCGTCGTCGCTGGTGTAGGCGCGGAAGTAGTCGACGACGAACTCCTTCGGCCGCGGGTCGTCGGGGTCGACGCCGCCGGTCCAGCCGGCGTTCTCGTAGGCACCCAGCAGGAAGACGGCGGGGTAGTCGAGGGACTGGTCGATGGTGCGCACGTGGACGTTGTCGACGAACAGCTTCAGCTGGGTCGGGGTCCACTCGACGGCGTAGACGTGCATCTCGGTCGTCATGTCGAACCCGACGCCGACGCTGTCGGTGTCCCGCGTGAGGTTCGGGTCCGACCAGGGGAACAGGTTGTAGTTGAAGTGGCTGCGCCCGTGGATGCCGGCGTGCTCCATGATGTCGAGCTCGCCGCGCTGCTCCCAGGTGTCCTGCCGGCCGATCATCCAGAACGCCGTGTGGAAGCCGCTGCGTGCGCTGCTCTTCGCGCGGATCTCGAAGTACCCGTACTTCGGGGTGTACTTCATGTCCGTCGGGACGGAGTGGTCGAAGCGGTCGTCCTTGTGCAGGTGGGTGCGCTGACCCGTCTGGATGCTGGACACCTTCATCGCGTTGTCGTCGTAGTACGTCGGCTGATCGTCGTCGATCCGCAGGACGAGTGCGTCGTCGCGGAAGTGGTAGCGCGCCTCGGAACGCCATTCCGGGGTTCGCGACTCGAGGTAGTTCGTGATCCAGAGGCTTGAGTCGAGACTGCCGTTGAACTCGTCGTGCCGGTCGAGGCGCCAGCCCGGCTTCTCGATCGGGTTCGGCGGGAAGTCCGCCGCGGCCACGTTCTCGGCGGCGACGGTGGCCGCATCGGCCTCAGCGGCCTGGCCCGCGCCCATGGCGAGGGTCGAGGCAAGGAGCACGCTGAGCGCTCCCAGGCCGGCCATTCGTCTCGTGCCCCGGTTCGTTCTCGTCATTGACGTCATTGACAACGACCTCCTTCGACAGGTGCGGGCGTGCTCGTTCCCGCGGCGCGGCACACGACGGTGCCGGCCGATGTGCACGTTCACTGTGTACGTTCACTTTTTCGGCGAGGGAAGTCCACCATGCCGGCATTCGCGCCGTCAAGGCCTCTCGTGCCAGACGGCGCGGTCGACAAGGCGGGGCGCGACCAGCTCGCCGTCGGGCACCCACGCGGGCACGACGCGCAGGACCGCGGTGGCCGGGACGGTGCCGTACACATGCGGGAACCGTTCGCTGTCCGGGTCCGCGGGATCCGCCGGCTCGGACCGCACGTCGATTCCCGCGGCGCGGAGCGCCGCCATGCTGATCTCTAGGATCGCGAGCGGCACGGAGTCCGCGTAGAAGGCCGCGGCCACGCGCCGCACCTGGTCGACGTCGAACGACGCGTGGAGGAACCCGACCTCGGCGACACTGCGCCCCCGCGTGGACACGGTGTACACGCCGCTCGATTCGGCCGCTTCCCAGTCCTCGCGCAGGGCGATGTGCCAGATGGTCTGGTCCATGAGCTACGGCTCCCGGTCGAGGTCGAGGTGGCGGCGCAGCGCGGTCGTGACGTCGTCGACGTGCGCCAGTTGCTCCGGGGAGAGCGCGTCGACGAACAGTTCGTGCACGGCGCGCAGGTGAGGCACGGAACCGTGCCGGAACCGCTCCGCGCCGAGGTCCGTCAGCAGCACCTCGACGCCGTGGGGGTCGTCGGCGCACGCGGTCCGGTCGATCAGACCGCGCTTCTCCATCCGCCCCAGATGATGGGACAGGCGGCTGCGCTCCCAGCCGATCAGGGCGGCCAGCTCCGAGGAACGCAGCGCCCTCCGGTCCGCCTCGCTGAGCGCGAGCAGCACCTGGTAGTCGCCGGAGGACAGGGACGACTCGCTCTGGAGCCGCGCCGCCAGCCGGGTGCGCAGCGCTTCCGCGGTCTCGATGTAGTTGCGCCAGACGCGCAATTCCTCCCGCGTCAGCCTCGCGCCACGCTTCTGCTCGGACATTGCACCTCACCTGGAAGATTGACATGTCAACTCTAAGAGATGCAAGATTGACATGTCAATCTGATCGTCAGAGCCAGGAGAAACCATGTCCGGCAGCACACCCCTCGAGTTCGGCATCGACAGCTTCGGTGACCTCCCCCGCGACGACCAAGGCAACGTCGTCTCCCATGCTCAGGCCATCCGCGCCGTCGTGGACGAGGCGGTCCTGGCCGATCAGATCGGTATCGACGTCGTCGCCCTGGGCGAGCACCACCGCCCCGAGTTCTCGATCTCCACGCCCGAGACCGTGCTGGCGGGCATCGCCACCAGGACCGAGCGCATCCGCCTCGCCTCCGGCGTGACCGTGCTGAGCTCGGACGACCCGGTGCGCGTCTTCCAGCGCTTCGCGACCGTCGACGCTCTGTCGAACGGGCGCGCGGAGGTGATCCTCGGCCGCGGATCGTTCACCGAGTCGTTCCCGCTGTTCGGGTACGACCTGGCCGACTACGAGATCCTCTTCGAGGAGAAGATCGACCTGTTCCACAAGCTGCTGGACGAGGGACCGGTCACGTGGGAGGGCACCACACGCGCGGCGCTCAAGGACGCCGACGTGTTCCCCAAGACGGAGTCCGGGCGCCTGACGACCTGGGTGGGCGTGGGCGGGTCACCCCAGTCCGTCATCCGCACCGCGCGGTACGGGTTCCGGCTCATGCTCGCCATCATCGGCGGCGCGCCCGACCGGTTCGCCCCGTACGTCGACCTGTACCGGCGCGCCGCCGAAGAGCTCGGGACCACGGCCCACCCCGTCGGGATGCACTCCCCCGGCTTCGTCGCCGAGACCGACGACGACGCCAAGCGGCTCTTCTACCCCGGCTACAAGGAGATGCGCGACCGCATCGGCGCCCTGCGCGGCTGGCCACCCCTGCGCCGCGAGGAGTTCGAGGCCGACGTCGAGCACGGCTCCCTCTACGTCGGCTCGCCCGAGACCGTCGCCCGCAGGATCGCCCGCGCGGTCCGGGCGCTCGACGTCGGCCGCTTCGACCTCATCTACTCCGCGGCCGGCGCCGGCTCGGCCGCCGCGCGCCTGCGGTCCGTCGAACTGTACGGCACGAGGGTCATCCCGCTGGTGCGCGAGCTGCTCGCCGAGCAGCCGGAACGGCTCGAGGTCGCCCGATGAGCGCGCGGACGATCGGCATCATCGGGGCCGGCAAGGTCGGCACCGTCCTGGCGCGGCTCGCCCTGGCCGCCGGCTACCGGGTCCTCGTCGCAGGCTCGGGCGACCCTGCCCGGATCGCCCTCACCACCGAGGTCCTGACGCCCGGCGCGACCGCGGTCCGGGCCGACGCCGCCGCGCAGGACGCGGACGTCGTGATCCTCGCCCTGCCACTCGGCAGGTACCGGGCGCTGCCCACCGAGGACCTGCGCGGCAAGCTCGTCGTCGACGCCATGAACCACTGGTGGGAGGTCGACGGGCCTCGCGACCGCATCCTCGAGGCGGACGCCTCCTCCAGCGATCAGGTCCAGGAGTTTCTCGACGGCGCACGCGTCGTCAAGGCCTTCAACCACATGGGCTATCACGACCTCGAGGACGGGGCCCAGCCGGCCGGCGCGCCCGGTCGCAAGGCGATAGCGATCGCCGGCGACGGCGAGGCCGACGTCGCGGAGGTCGCGGCGCTCGTCGACCGGCTCGGCTTCGACCCGGTGCTCATCGGGCCCCTTGCCGAGGGCATCCGGCTGGAGCCCGGCAACGCCTCGTTCGGCGCCAACGTCGAGGCCACCGAGCTCCGGCGCCTCACTCGGGAAGACGTACTGAACAGGTGACGAGCAAGCGCGATCTGCAAGGCTTGGCGCCTGCCGGGAGATTCGAAGGACTCACAAGTTGGGAGTGGTTCAGATGAGCAACGTGGAAGCAACCTCCGAGGCGATCCGGTGCGGAGGGCAGACCGGAAGCGCGACCGGGGTCGACGTGCTCTCGGCGCGCGATGTGCCGCTGGGCGGACCGCGGGCCCTGGAAGTGCGTCGCACGATCCCGCAGCGGGCGCGGACGCTGATCGGAGCCTGGTGCTTCGCCGACCACTACGGCCCGGTCCGGGTCCCGGCGACCGGCGGCATGGACCTGCCGCCGCATCCGCACACCGGCCTGCAGACCGTGAGCTGGCTCTTCAGCGGCACGATCGAGCACCGCGACAGCCTCGGCACCCACTCGCTCATCCGCCCGGGCGAGCTCAACCTCATGACCGGCGGCCACGGCATCGCCCACTCCGAGGTCTCCACTCCGGACACCACGGTTCTCCACGGTGTCCAGTTGTGGGTGGCCCTGCCCGAAGCGGACCGGAATGCCGGGCGCGACTTCCAGCACCATGTCCCGGAGCCGGTGCGGATCGACGGGGCCGAGCTGCGAGTCTTCCTCGGCTCGCTGGGAGGCGAGACCTCACCGGTGCGGACGTTCACGCCCCTGCTGGGCGCGCAACTCGACCTCGAACCGCACGCGGCGGTCACGCTGTCCGTCGATCCCGGCTTCGAGCACGGCCTGCTCGTCGATGCCGGTGACGTGCACCTGGACGACACCGCGATCCGCCCGGCCGAGCTCGGCTACGTGGCGCCGGGCGCCGACACCCTGACGGTGACGAACCGCTCGGACGACCCGGCACGCGCCATCCTGCTCGGCGGCCCGCCGTTCGAGGAGGAGATCGTCATGTGGTGGAACTTCGTCGTCCGCAGCCACGAGGAGATCCTGCGGGCCCGCCAGGACTGGGAGACCGCCTCCGACCGCTTCGGCACCGTCGAGGGCTACGACGGGCACCGCCTCCCGGCGCCACCGGTGCCGGACGTGGTCATCACGCCACGCCGCAACCCGCCGGCCCGCACCGATCGGGCTGCGGGCGAGACCGCGGGAGAGGCTGCGGGCGAGGCTGCGGGCGAGGCTGCGGGCGATCCGATCGTGCGGCGGGTCGACGACGAGCGGCTCTACGAGATCACCCTCGACGGTGTCCGCGTCGGCCTGACCGCCTTCCGCGACCACGGCGACGAGCGGATCTTCTACCACACCGAGGTGAGCAAGGACGTCGGTCGTCGTGGCCTCGGGTCGCAGCTGGCCGCAGAGGCGCTGGCCGACACGCGCGCAGCAGGAATGCGGATCGTGCCCGTCTGCCCCTTCATCGCGAGATTCGTCGAACGACACGCCGAGTTCGCCCCCGTCACCGACGCCGTGACACCCGAACTCCGCCGGTGGCTGGCGGCCGAACTCGCCGCACCGGACGGGAGCTGAGCGGCGGACCGGCAGGTGCGGGCTCGCGCCGACCCGTTGCGTGAGTCCGCGCCTGCGTCCCAGCACACGAAGGAGAACGATCCATGGGTCTGTCCGGCGAAATCCTCCTCGCGCACTACGAGCAGCCGCTGGAGACGATGCCATTCCTGGCCGAGCAGGTCGAACAAGACCCTGTCGCGTCCATCGACCCGTGCTGGGCCAACGAGCACGGATGGCAACTCGTCGAGGTCGGGCCCGCGATCGTGGGCGAGGACCTCTTCGCCGACCTGGCCGAGCTGATCCGCATCACCGGCGCGCCCGTGGCGATCGCGACCGTCAACGACAGCGACTGGACCTGGATCACCGGCCAGGCCCCGGGAGGCGAACCCTGGCACGCAGCGACCCACCCGGACACGCTCATCGCACACATGAAGGATGACGCCTTCCTCCGCGAACACCTCATCGGCGCGCAGGACGCCACGTTGTTCGGCGCCGAGCTCAAGGCCCGGGTACCGCAGACCGCCAGTGACATCCTGCACTGGGCGCAAGCCGCCGGGTTCACCAGCGGACGCCAGGACACCATCGAGAGCCTGCTGCGCGCCAAAGACGTCTTCGCCGAGGGCCTCTGGCACGACATCCTCGAAGAGGCTTCCCCTGCGCCCCTTTCACCGAGTACTGACCGCCGCTCGACCGCACGCATCCGCTGGACCGGTTCTTCCTGCTCTCAGGCGGGACCATCCGGGGTTCGCGGCTGAGCGAAGCCACAGGCTGCGTCGGCTCTGATGGATCCGCCTCGGACTACTCCTGCAGCGACGGTGCGCGGCTTGGCAACTGCGTGGGGACCCTTCAGCTCAAGCCGCAGCCGCGCTGGCACCTCATCCCGGCGTTTTCACCCTCCCGGTCAGCCTGACGGGGCTCCGATGACGGACAGGACGGCCCACCGGTAGAGGGGCTCCTTGTCGTGCCGGCCTTCGCGGAGGATCCGGCAGAGCACAGCCGGCAGGTCGCTGTCGTGCGTGAGTTCCGTGTAGAGCCGCCTGAGGCAGTCCGTGGCCAGTCCCTCGTCCGCATCCATCTCGAACGACGAGGACACCACCTGCTGGACCCCCGCGGTCAGTGCCGCGAGAGCGAGACCGAGGGGTTCGTGCGGGTCTTCTCCGCCTGGGTACCCGCTGTGGCACGAGGCGAGAGACAGGAAGCGTGGTGGTTTCCGCTTGCCGTCCAGGTAATCGGAAGCGGACAGCACCGGCCGGTCTCCGTCCAGTACGGCCTGCGCCATGCCGGGCTTGCGGTTCCCGTGCGCCGCCAGAACCGCGGTCCGGAACCGGTGACCTCCGCGGACGAACGCCTCGCGAACCTCGGTGGGGTCGCTCAGTTCGACGGTCTCCCCGCCATGGTGTCGGAGCGCATCAATCTCCGGTGCGACGATCCCCTGGTCAGGCGCAAGCCAGGACACGGCACCGGTGCCGTGCTCGGCGTCCACCACGCGGCGGTTCGCGAGTTCGACGAAGAAACGGATCGACGGCGCAAGGACGATGTCAGCCCTGTCGACGAGGAGGCCGGCGCCGTCCTCGCCGAGCGGCACTCCTGCGAACGGGACTGCCCACATCCAGGACGTGGGGACGATGACCAATCTGACCGGCGACGACGCGTTCCTCAGCGCCGCGGCGAACTGCGGCGGCAGGAGGCGCCCCACGGGATGCAGGTCGGAGGTGGTGAGATCGACGCGCTCCGCCAGGCCGGAGTTTCCCGGGCTCACGAGCGTGTCACGCAGGCGCACCAGGTCCTCGTCGACCTCGGTGACGGCGACGGCGCTCTCCCCCTCCGACGAGCGCCAGACCGCGATGACCACGTCTCCCGTGTCGTCAGGAACGGTCACCAACGCCAGGATGTCCTGCTCTACGGCCACGATGGCCTCCCAGTCGACCGGGACCGCCCCCACGGCGGAGGCGAAGAGGTCAGAGGTATGCCGTCCCAGCTCGGCGTAGAGAGACTCCAGCCGATCGGTCAGCGCCTCCGCCGAAAGACCGGTCAGCGCTCCTTCGGCCTCCGCGGACCGCACGGCGCGAACGACCCTCGCGCCCGGTGTTGCGCCCAGCAGTACCGAACTCGTACGGTCGATCTCGGCGAGAAGCGCTCGCACGTCGTCGGGCAGCGCCTGGGTCTCGCTGCGTAGCAGCCCCGCCAGACGCTCGGTGCGAAGACGTTCGACGAGCTCGAGGGCAAGGTCCGCATCATCCAAGCGGGCAGCGAGTACCGCGGCCCGCTCGTAGTTGGAACGGGCGACGAGTCCCACGTTCCCCCGGGCGGAACCTTGCGAGACCGCACCCCTGATCGCCTCCGAATGACGCAGCATCGATCGGATCGCGTCCAGCGCCTCGTCCGCGGCACCGGCGGCATAAGCCGCCTCCGCGCGGCACGCCGTCGCGGCCACCGCCATCGCCGTCGCCTCGCAGGCGATCGCCCTCGACTCGGCCTCGACGTAGGCAGCCCGGGCAGCCTTCCATCGCCCTGTCGTCCGGAACCTCTCTCCCTGAACGAGCTTCTCCAGGGCCATGTCGAACTGGTTCGCGACGTCGGCCGACAGCCGGCGTTTCAAGGGCCTTCCCACAGCCATCAGATCCAGCACGCCGATGTGCCACTCGATGCTGCGCTGGCCGGGTTCGAGTCCCGCATCGCGATAGGAACGTGCTGCGCGACGCAGATCTCGACGCGCAGCGGTGACCGCGGCGATCAGGCGGGGAGTGTGCCGGACCGAGCGAATGGCCCCGCCACCACCTCCGCGAGCCAGGGCGAGCCGTGCCTGCGCCTTGTAGTAGTTGCCCGTACTGACCCTGTTCCCGCCGGCCGCCGTATACAACCGCATGTACTCGTCAAGCTCGTCCGCCGCCTGGTCGAACTCCCCTGCCGCCAGGTGGAGGTGTGCGAGCGGAAGCAACATCTCGGCTCGCGTGATCGAAGGGCGAGTGTCATCGACCTCCTCGGCCAGCATCGCCTCGGCAGCCTGCCAACGGGCCGAGTCGGGCGCGGCACCACGCTGGAGGATCTGCCCGAGATAGGTGACGGACAGCAGCCGCAGGTCGACCGAACCGATCTCGACGGATCGTGCGCGGACTTCTTGGAGCAGGTCGATCGCCCGGTTCTCGTCCCCGCCGGCGTTCCATGCCCGGGCCACGAGAACATCGGCGAGTCCCGCAAGGTACTGATCACCGGTTCGTCGATGGGTCTCCGACGCCACACCCGCGAATCGTCGGGCGGCATCGTGCTCACCGTCGATCAGCGCCCACGCCGCACGTTCCCGCTGCAGGTCGGCAAGGAGGTCCTCGTCGCGGACCTCGACTGCCGTCCGCTCGGCGGCATGGAGCGTCGACCGCTCGGTTCGTCCCACCGTGATCCGCTCGCAGCGCGCGAACCCGAGCTGCGCGGCAAGGCGTCCTTCCCGGTTCCCCGCCTGATCCCATGCTTGATAGGCAGCACCGTAGAGGGTCCTCGCCCGCTTCAGATCATCTTCGTTCCATCGCAGGTTCGCCTCGGCGAAGGTCAGCAGCACATGGTCCGGGCCATCACGGCGGACAGTCTGAAGAACGTGCGCAGCCTCGGGAAGGCGTCCACGCCTCCGGAGCACCTCGATCAGCTGGACCGTCTCGATTCCCTGAGGACGCAGGAGCCGTTCCGCTGCGGCGAGGTCGGTGCCTGCCAGCGCCCAGCCCGATGTCGCCGGGCCGGAGCCGACCGGATCCAGGCCCGGGTACCTCATGCGCCCTTGTCCTCGATCTCCACCGAGGCCTGGCCGTCAACCTGGCTCCTGGCGATCTGGGCGATCTCCTGCACACCCTTGCCCGTCATCCCGCCGAGGACATCAACGACGGCCTTGACGATCTCGAACGTCTGGTTGGGCAGTTCTTGCACGTGAACCGTCACGGTGCCGTCGACGGCGTGGACGATGACGTACCCGTACGCGAGCCCGGTATCGCGACGGGCCACCTGCTCCGCATCCGGCCGCAGATCGATCACCTGCCCACCGAGAAGCCGGTCGTGCCAGCGCTCCACCACGAACGAGACGACGGGCACCAGTCCGACGAGCGCCAGGAGCAGCACCGGATCCGGCGCCCGGACGCCCACCCGCTCAACCGCCACACCATGCTCAACGCACAGCGCCCGCAGGTACCGCTCCCCCTCCTCGTCGACAGCGTCGACCGTCTTCCGAACCGTCTCCGACCCCATCAGTCCAGCGCCCCTCTCCGATGCGGCGACAGCCGCGTTCGCCTTCGGCCCCACACTTGCTACCTAATTGTCGCTCTTGTCCGATCGTAGCCGTCGGCGGACATGCGCGCCCGGGGAACATGACAGGCTCTAGCCCCGGACCGTCATGAGCCCGACCTGCTCGGTGAGCCGTTCCGTCTCGGCCGTGTCGACGACTCCCTCGACGAACGCCTCGAGCCGCAGGGAGCGGCCCGACCTCGGCTCCCGGGCGGTCAGGGTCAACCGGCCGTCGAGGGCGATGTCGAAGGTCAGCTCGATGACCGACCCGGCGGGGAGCGTGCCGAACCCGCCCAGCTCGCCGTCGATGACGCGTCGGTTGCGGTCCACCTCGGGCACCGCGACGGCGCCCGCCTGCTCGAAGATCTGGATCCGCACGCTCTCCTGGTCGTCGAGGATCGTGCCGAGCCCGCCGACGACGACGTGCGCGGGCAGCGCGGTGTTCGCCGCGACCACGTGGTCCACGAAGGAGCGCTGGCCCGCCGGGTCGTGGCTGTCCTCGACGAGCACCCCGATCGCCCGCGGCGTGGCCGGGGTGACGCCGACCGCGAGCCCGGTCCGCCCTGGGTGCATCGTCTTCCGGGCGGCGGGCGGCGCGACGTCCTCGCTGAGCAGGGCCGCGTAGCGAGCGGCACCCTTGGCGACGGCGAGGTCGGGCTCGACGAGCCTCGGAGCGCGGCCGAAGCGCGCCGTGAGCCGGTCGGCCAGGGCCGGGAGCCGGCTCGACCCACCCACCATGATCACGTCGTCGATGCTTCCCACGCCCTTGGCCCGGGCCGCGTCGAGCACCCGCTCGACGATCTCCGTCGTGGTGTCGGCGAGGTCCTCGCAGGCGGCGGCGAGGTCGTGCCGGTTGAGCACCACCGTCGCCCGGTCGCGGGCCGTACGCACCGTCAGCGAACGGCTCGTGACCCCGCTCAGGCTTCGCTTGGCTGCCTCCACGTCAAGGCTGAGCTGCCCGAAGAGCGTTCGGTCCCCGGTCAGCTCCTCGTAGTCCTCCGGCGCGAGCTGCTGCTCGAGCTGCTCGAGAACGACGCCGAGCAACCGCTCGTCGACATCGGCTCCACCGAGACGGTGGTGCCCGTCCGTCGCGACGACGGTCACGGCACCGTGTTCGACCTGAAGCACGGTGGTGTCAAAGGTCCCGCCGCCGAGGTCATAGACGAGGACCGTCTGGGAGATCTCGGTGCTGAGCCCGTAGTGGACGGCGGCGGCGACCGGTTCGTCGAGGAGCGCGAGGACATGCAGTCCGGCGATCTGGGCTGCCTGCCAGGTGGCTTCGCGCTCGGCGGTCCCGAAGAAGGCCGGCACCGTGACGACGACCTTCGGCTCCGGGGCGTCGGTGGCCGCGGCGACGAGCTGACGCAGGATGAGAGCGGAGATCGCTTCGGGGGCATGCACCTGGCCCGCTACATGGACAAGGCTGTCCGTGCCCATGCTGCGCTTGATCAGCACGACGCCGTTCGCCGGGTCGAGGGACGCGAGATCGCGAGCCTCGCTGCCGACGACGACGCCGCGTGACGTCTCGAAGTACACGACCGATGGCGTGATCTCCTCGCCCGACGCGTTGGGAAGCACCCGGACCTCACCGTTCACGTCGAGCGACGCGACCACGGAGTTCGTCGTGCCCAGGTCGATCCCGAGGACGGATGGCCCCATCACTGCGCTCCCAGCTGGCCGGCGGTCCAGTCGACCGCGACGGCCATCGGGCCACCCAGGACGGCGAGCGGGCCGTGGCCGCCGAGCCCGAGCCCGAGGATCGTCAGCTCCGCGACGACAAGGGCGACAACGACGGTCCGGTGAGCCTTGTACGAGGGTGGCTCGGTGATGGTCATCCGTTCAGCTCCCCACAGGTTCCGGTGTCTTCTCGGTGGTCCGGCCGGGCTCCGTGGCGCCCGGGACCCGTGATCGGTGGACGCCGAGCAGCCAGTGGAACGGTGCACCGGCGTCATGTCCGAGGTCGGGTGGGATGGTCGAGGACACGGCGAAGTAGCTCACCGCCGCGAAGTCGGCCCGCGCGCCGGCCACGAGGTTGTGCAGGCCCTGGTCCCGCAGCCACGCTGCGAGATCGGCATCGTTCGAGGGCACGTCGACCCCGGCACGTCGCAGGAGGTCGATCTTCGAGACGACGACGGCGAGCCGTTGGTGCCGTGCCTGCGTCGTGGCCCGGATCCGCTGGACGACCTCGCTGTACGCGGTTTCGACGCTCCCCGTGGAGGGGTGCTTCCGCACGAGCGCCGGCGCGGCACGGGCCGCGAGACGCACCACGGGTTCGAGCGCGAACGGGTCGACGACGAACACCAGCCCGTGCGCCGTGGAGAGGAATCCGTGGTCGTCGTGGAGTGACCCGTTCCGGTACCTGTGGCCCGCGACATCGAAGACGTGTACGTGTGTCGCCGAGAAACCGCCCCGGAACTGCACGACGGCTGCCGGACGGGCGCCGCCCCCGGTCGGGTCGAGATCGGAGTCGTCGAGGATCCTGTCGCGTTCCTCTTCGAGGACCAGGCCCGCTCCCGAGAACGAGGCCTCGACCCCGGAGGCGGTAGCGGCGCTGACGAGTCGGTGCAGCCCGGCGGCGACGAGTCGCGACTTGCCGGCACCAGGGTCGCCGAACACCGCGATCCGCACCTGGGTCGCGACACCGCTGAGTCTCGGGAGCGTCTCACCGCATCGCACGCAGACCGGGTCGAGGTGGTGGGAGGCGCGGACGACGGTCAGAGGGAGTCGTGTGCCGCACTCGCACCGGCGCCAGAGAACTCCCAGCAGTCCGGGCCGGACATCGGAGTGCGTCGCCCCGCAGCCGCCGCACCGGTAGGAGGGCCGTGCCATGACGTAGTAGCACTTCGGGCAGGAGGCACCTCGACGACCTGTCACGGCGTCAAGGACGTACAGCGTGATCCTGGCGAGGCCTCGTAGCGGCCTGCCCACCCCGTTCTGGAGCATGTGGGCGAGGGCGTAGGCCACCATGATGACGAAACCGAAGAACTCCGCCAACAGCACGGTCCCCCCGGAGACGGCCCCGAGCACGATGGACGCGCCCCCGGGAATCGCCGCGATTCCGAGCCACCATATCGGGACGTCGGCACTCGCCACGGCGATCCATGCGACGAGGGGCAGCACGACGACTGCGAGAAAGCCCCACTTCCACAGGAACGCCATCGCCACGCGTGAGAGTGTCCAGGCTCGCCCGTAGCGTCTCCGGATGTCCTTCCCCAGCAGGTCGATGTCCGTCCCGGGCTGCGAGACCAGGTACCCGGGCCAGGCGCGGTCGCGGACCCCACCACCCCGTACCGCACCCTCTCGCGTCCGTCTGCGGAACTCCTTCAGGTCGACCGGCGCCGGATGCAGGTAGAACACCCGGGCCGTGGCCGACACCGCGATGGCGACCGCGAGAGCCAGGCCCAGGCCGACAGCCGCTACGGCCGAGATCTTGAGCGTGCCGAGGACGGCGGGCCCGAGGACACCGGAAAAGTAGGAGCTGGTCATGAGTCCCCCTCGTTCCGGCTCGGACGCGCTCGGAATCCGAGTCGGGGACGACGGCCGCCGGGGGTCTCCGGCTCGCGTGACGCAAGCTCGTCGGAGACACGGCGCTTGCGCGCGCGGGGAATCGCGTCGTCGGTCAGCCAGGCCCGCCCGTGTGCTGCGGCGACCGAGCCGTCGGCACCGTCGAGCCGGCGTTCCCACGCGACGAGGAACTCGGTCGCGACCCTCTCCGGCAGGTCGCGGAGCAGCACGCCGCCGAGCCACGGGACGAAGGCTTGCATGTCCGTGGTCACGAGCTGCTGACCCGCGAGCTGGGCGGCGGCGCCGTCGAGGCCTCGTGCGCCGCGCATCGGGTCCGCGAGCCGGGCGACGTCCGCGCCGCGGCCGACCACCGCCGCGGCCTCGACGAGATCGCGCACCACCCGTACCGCGCCCAACGCCTTGCGCAGGTTCTTGTTCCGGTCGAGGACCCCCTGGGTGTCCTTGCGGATCTCGAGGCGCAGCATCGCCCTGAGCGCGGCGAGGCCGGGATCCCGTCCCTGGGACCCCAGCGCACGGAGGACGGCGTCGAGCAGCCTGGGATGAGCAGCCGTGGTGGTCGGCAGCTGCACGATGACGTCGAGGGCTCCGGTTCCGTCCAGCAGCGACCAGTCCGCCAGTGCGCCCTGGTACGCGAGCGCGAAACGGGCGTCGGACGCGGTGTGCCGCAGCGCCTGGGTGATGCGGTCACCGCGGTCCGTAGAGCCGAGAGTCGCGGCATACGCGGCCTCGACCTGCGCGGAGAACTCCGTCCCGTGCTGCCCGACCAGGCCGATCAGGTCGCCGGCGACCCCTGGCAGGGCAGCTCGCAGCGTGGCCTTGTCGCCGGACGAGTGCGCGTCCGCGAGCAGGTCGGCGACATAGCCCAGGACGTACGGCCCCGCTTCTCCCCAGGTGCTTGCTTCGTAGCGCGTCGCGGGCACCGCCACCCACGACCGTGCCAGGTTGACGAGACGTGACTCGAGCGCCGGTCTCATCTGCCGTCGCGTCGCGTGGGCGACGACCGGCTGCCAGGCGCCGTGCCGTGCGGACACGCCGAGCAGGAGGTCCAGCTCGGCGTCCCGCGCCCGCAGGATCGCGTCGACGAGCCGCTCGACCGCACCCTGTCCGCCGCCGGTGCGCAGCGGCAGTGCGGGGAGGGGTTCCGCCGGGCAGGCCGTCCCGGCGGCTGCGAGCCGGATCTCCGCGTCCAGGAGCCGGGCACGGGCGGCGACGGGTTCGACGCCGATGCGACGCGACGTGGCGAGTGCGTCGATGACGCGCAGCACGTCGACGGACGAGTCGGTGGCGCCCAGCAGCAGCCTGGACACGCTGTCGCCGTGCGCCCGGACCAGTGCGTGGTCGGCCCGCAGGAGCCAGCGCCCGAGGGCGGCGACGTCGTCGGCCGGTGCCTCGCCCGAGCAGACCGCCCATGCCGTGACGCGCGCGTCCGGCCACTCCTCGAGCGCACCCTCGACGCCGGTGCCACTCCACCGTGCGGCGAGCTCGACGGCCTCGAGGACGTCGTACGGCTCCTCGCAGGTCGCGAGCTTGTCGACCCAGAAACCTGCCCGGCTGCTCACCGGCACGTCGTCGGACTGCTCGATCGTCGCGTCGATGACGAACGTGCGGCCCTGCCGGCCGGGCACCACGTCCCGGTGGAGGTCGGCGGGGAGTGCCGACACGGTGAACCGGGCGTCGTTCGCGCCGTCGTTGAACACGCAGAACGAGGTCGCCAGGGCTCGGGCCATCGGCAACAGGAGGGTCGCCGCGGCGATCCAGGTCAGCGCCTGCTCGGGTGTCTCCGCGCGGATCAGGACGCGTGGGGTCGCCCCCTCCAGCACGCTGAGGAACCGTGCGAGCACCGGGCCGCGACGCTCGTCCTTCCGCAGCCACTCCACGACGGCGTCCCGGCCGAGCTCACCCTCGTCGATGTCCGGGAACTGCGGGCACTGCGTGCCTGGCCACGGGCTGTCCCGCCAGAACTCCGCCTGCCAGAGCTGTGCGGGCCGCACGACGCCATACGCGTCCGCGTCCCGTGCGAGCAGGCAGTCGGTCAGGAAGTTTCCCGTCTGCCGTGACCCGCTCACCTCCGCTCCCAGGTACCGGCCACGACCCGTCGCGTAGATCCCCGTGGTCGTGACGTGCATGAGAGACCGCGGGAACTCGTCGACCGGCTTGCGATCCGCGACCCATCGGGCCGCGACCCGGTACTGGACGGACATCGCCGCGCCACGAAGGTCGACGTCCGTCCCCGAGGACTGCGCCTGCACCTGGTAGCCCGAGGTGCCGTCGTATCCCTGGCCGACGGAGCAGTCCGTGTACAGCAGGCGCTCGAACACCGGACTCTTCATGCCGAACGCACCGTCCCCTGCTTGGCGAGGAGCCACAGCACCGGGTCCTCGACGCGGTGCGGCCGGACACCGCCCGGCGCGGTCCGGGCCGCGTCGTAGTCCGGTTCGGCGCCGAGCGCCGACACCCCGAAATAGCGGAAGTCGCGGTAGTTGAACCTCAGGTGCTGGTCGACGTCATCGGCGCGCCAGGAGTGGAGCAGCGCGAGCATGTGCTCGTGGACGGCCTCGCCGTCCGCCTCCCCGTAGGAGGCCTGGTCCGTGCTCCGCGTCATGAGCGGGTTGCTGCGGTCCATGAGGGAGAAGAAGGCGTCCATCTTGGTGAACACGACGGCGAGGGGAAGGCCGATCTTCTTGCCCGGCTTGACCTTGTGGACGACCCTGAGCAGCTCGGTGACCCGGCCGAGGACCTCGAGTGCGGTCTGCTCGCTCGAACGCTGGACCGCCTTCTCGTGCAGGCTGACCGACGACCGCGCACCCGGCAGGGAGAACGGGTCGAGCGCGAGCACGAGCCCCGAGCACACCGTCAGGTAGCGGAGCGTGAAGACGTCGCCCTGCTTGCCGAAGTCCTCGCCGGCGGAGTCGACGAACGACAGCAGCGTGGACCGGATCCTCGTGCCGCGCAGGATGCTGGTGTACTGGCCCTGCCACAACATGACGAGGGAGTTCCGTCGGGCAATTGTGTTGGGCGGGGTGCCGGGCGGGAGAATGCCGTCATCGAACAACGGGTCCTCGCGCTCCATCTCGTACTCGGACACGCTCGCGAAGCCGTCAGGATTATCCGTGGCGAACCGCACGGAGGCGGCGAAGCGCCGGCTCACGTTCTTCCGGAGCTCCTTGACCAGCGACGTCACGTACACGGTCTTACCGCTGCCCTTGGTGCCGACCACGCCGACCATGGGGCTGTCGGACCCGACGAGGGCCTCCGGGACGGCCATGTGGCACTCCGGGCAAGCCCGTCGCAGGATCGTACAAGCGCACTTCGGGCACGACTGGACGGACACGTCGGCCACGGCTCGGAACGTCGGATACGTCTCGTCACTGCGCTTCAGCAGGGCGATCCGGGCCTCGTCCGCGTCCGTGACGCAGGGGACCCGGCCGTTCCCCGTGCACTGGTACCAGAGGGCGGCCGTGTTGATCCTGTTGAAGCAGAACGGACACGGAGCGGAGGGCATTCAGGACTCCTTCAGGAAGCTGGTCGGTGGGTCGACGAGGCGGGCGTTGCCCTCGGTGATGAAGCAGAGCACCCAGTAGGGGCGGGAGAAACCCGCCGGGACCCTGACGCTCTCGACGTGCGGGACCCCGGCTCGCAGGTCGAGCCGCCGGTCGAGGATCGGCACGCCGTCGTCGACCGTCAGGGGCTTGACCACCCCGCGCGACGCCACCATCACGACGCGGACGCCGGAGCAGTCGCGGGGTGCGGTGAAGGTGACCTCCTTGGACCGCCCGCCCCATCTCCCCAGGGACGGGCTCGAGGCCACCTGGTAGCGGACCTCTGCGCCGCCACCACTGTCCACGGTCCGCACGACCGGCGGGCCCAGGTGCGCCTTCTGGCCCACCTGGACGATCGGGCGCACCGTGACGTCGGTGAGTCCGATCCCCAGCGGCACCCGCACCCCGCCGTGGTCGTCGTACTCGGCGCGGGTGCACCTGACCAGGTCGCTCTCACCCTCGCTGTCCACGACCACCTCCGCCGACGCGGCGCCGGCAGGCCACGTCCAGGCGGCACGCAGATGGTCGGCGAAGACGGTGACCGTCAGGTCGCGGACCGGATCGACGACCCCGACCGTCGCCGGCCTGCCGACGACGATCCCCGTACCACCTGTGGAGAACGGCACGATGTGGTGGACACCCGCCGGGAGGCCGGCCTCGAGGCTGGCCTCGCCCCGGACGGTCTCCGTCGCGCCGGCGACGTCGGCGCCGAACCGCGCCAGATCGTCGGCGCTCACTACGGCGCCCTCGGCCCAGCGGGGTGGCGTCGCCGCATACCGGAACCGCACGGGCGACCGGTCGGTCGTCCGCCAGACGAGCAGGACTCGCGGCTGGTCGCCGCGCGTGACGGTCCGGGCGCGCAGGGTCGTGACCGGTGCGGCCTCGGACCGGGGCGTCGCGTCGATGCCCGACGTCGGGGCGTGCACCTCGCGCCCGTCGGCGTCGCGGTAGACCGCGGTGACCTCGATCCGGACGGTCTCACCCTCGCGCAGCCCGTTCAGACGGACGCTGTCGCTGCGCACCGGGAGCATGACCGGTGCGGTCCCGGGGTCGTGGCGCATCGCACGGACCGCGACGGCAGCCGGGTCGATGGACCAGTGCACGACGACCGAGCTCGCCCCCACGTCCGCGCGCAGGTCACGGACGGGCGGGAGCACCATGACCGATCCCGTCACGGGCCGGGACGACGGGCGACCCTGCTGCACGGCGAACACGGAGTAGAAGGCCTTGCGACCCGCCGGCGGCTCGGGGTCGAGACCGCTCGTCGCGTGGTCCTCGCCGACCCGCTTGCCGTGCGCGGGAGTCGGCGGTGCCGAACCTGGGTCGCGGCACACGACGTACCGCACGTCGTCGTGCCCGACGCCAGGTTGCCAGTGCAGGCGGACCGCGCTGCCGTCGACGCCGAGCCGCAGGTCGCGCGGTGGCAGCAGCGGGACCGTCGTGAGCAGCTCGTCGGCGTCGTCCACGCTGACGTCCGCGACGTCGCGGACGGCGACCGCCGCCGCCGCCTCGTCCCCTGCCGCGAGCAGCTCGCGAACCCGGGCGACTAGACCCTCGGCCTCCGCCTTCGCCTCCTTGAGCCGCTTGAGGGCGGCCCTGTTGACGGTCGTCCCGGTGAGGGCCTGCGCGACGCGGTTCGCCTCGCGCAGCCTGCCGGACGCCAGCAGCTCCAGGACTTGCCCGGCGCTGGTGCGGGTCTCGCCACTCGCGAGCTGGTCCGCGAGGGAAACCGCCAGGACCACCGCTTCCAGTGGATCGAGGCCCGCACCGATCAGCCGGTCACGTGCGCGCCCCGGGCTGACGGCCGCATCTTCCCGCACCTTCTGCACGAGGTGGTAGAGCGCGGTCTGGCGGAGGTCCGCGCCGGACCGCACCGCCGTCCGCAGGAGGGTCAGCGCGTCACGTCTCGCGTCCCACAGGGAGGTGGTGGGCATGGAGTCGGCGTCCTTGGAGCGCGCGGAGACCGCCGACTCCGTGAGTTCGAGCGCCCGGCCCGAGAGCGCCTCGAACCGCGACAGGATCCGGAACGACCCCACGTCGGGGTGGACGAGGTGGACCACGGACGGGTCCTGGGCCAGGTCGAGGGCGTTCGCGAAGCTCTTGTACTGCGCGAACGGTGGGTCCTGCGGCAGCCGGACGGCGTCCACGACCGCCAGGCCTGCGGCGGTCGCCGCGGTCGCCGCGCGCTGCGGCCCGAGCCCGTCCGGGGTCGCGGCCCGTTCCAGGGCGCCGCGGGTGACGACCCCCAGGTCGCCGTAGTGAGCGCGGAGCACCTTGACGAGTTCGTCGGCCGCGGCCGAGGCCGCGTTTCCGTGCAGGTCGACCTGCTTCTGCCACCACTCGGCCTTGAGCATGGCACTGCCGTGCTCGTCCTGGAGCTTCTCGTCCGCGATCCGGCACTTCCTGCAGAACTGGGCCACCGGCGTACCGTTGACGGCACCGCCGTTGCTCTGCCAGACGGCACGCACCTCCTTGAGACGCGCGGCGATCTCCACGTCGCTCGACGGGAGCTTGATGGCATACCGCGCCAGCAGGTCGTCGTCGAGACGCTTGTCCTTGCGCCGTGCCTGCGGCTCGAGGTAGTCGGTCCGGTATCTCGCGGCGTCGAGCACCATCGATCGCTCCCGGCCGTCAGGAGATGACCGTCAGGGCCGCGACGTCGGCCTTCGACCGGTCGACCTCGGCCTTGTCCAGAAGCTTGACCTCGGCGTGGACCTCGACGTCGTTGCCGCTGCGCGGCTCCTTGGCGTGGACCGTGACGAAGCCCTCGGCGGACACGGCGAAGTACACCTCGATGGGCGAGCCCGCAGGCAGGTCGTACTGCCCGAGCCCGCTGATGGGACCGGCCGCGAGGCGGCTGTTCTGCCGGAGCTCCCGTCCGGGCGCCCCGCCGGCCTGCTCCCAGATCTCGATCATGACCGAGTCCTGGCCGTCGACGACCGTGCCGGGGACGAACGGCTCCGCCTCGAACGGAAGGGCCGTCTGCGGCTGGACAAGGTGCTCGACGTAGTCCTCGTCCCGGGCCGTGTCGAGGAGCATGATCCCGACCGCCTTCGGGAGCACGTTCTCGACCGCGACGCGCCCCAGCCGCTCCGCCTGCTCGGGATCGATCCCGTAGGTCTCCGCGAGGCTCGTGGCGGCGGCCCGCTCGACGGCCTCGGCGGTCGAGCGCGTCCCGTCGGGGGCAGGCGTCGCGTCGTCGACGATCTCCCGGAACGCCTGGCCGACGGCGTACAGCGCCGCGCCCTTGGCGACGGCGAGATGGGGGTCCGTGAGCTGCGGGGACCAGCCGAACTCCCGCCCGAGCGCGGTCTTGACCACGGGCATGAGGGTGGACCCGCCCACGAGGAGAACATCGTCGATCTCCCCGGTGATCCCGGGAACCTTTGCCTCGGCGGTGGACAGTGCGCGACGGGTGATCTCGACCGCCCGCTCCAGGAGATGCCGGGTCATACCCTCGAACTCGTCCCGCGTCACCTCGACCTTGAAGCTGCCTCCGTCGGCCCGGAACACGACGACCGACGACGTCCTGGTCGTCAGCTTCTTCTTCATGCTCTCGGCCTCGTCCCACATCCGCTGCAGCAGGTCGTCGTCCATCTCGAAGTCGGGCCCGAACTCGGCCTCCGCCTGCGCCTGGAAGTGCTCGACCAGGGCTCGGTCCCAGTCCGCACCACCGAGCAGGCGGTCGCCGTCGACCACGACTACCCGTACGGACGAGGCGGTGACCTGGAAGATCGTCACGTCGAACGTGCCACCGCCGAGGTCGAACACGAGCAGCGTGCGATCGCCGGAGTCCTTGCCCAGCCCGTACGCGAGCGCTGCCGCCACAGGCTCCGGGACGATGCCCACGACATCGAGCCCGGCGATCTCGCCCGCCTGGCGGGTCGCCGACCGCTCGAGCTGACCGAAGTACGCCGGCACCGTGATCACGACCTTGCTCGCCGTGCCGCCCATGTCGCCCTGCGCGTAGGAGGCGAGGTACTTGAGGATCAGCGCGGAGATCGCGGGGGCGGAGTGCTCCCTGCCGAAGAACGACCTGCGGTACGCCTCATTGCCCATCTCGCGCTTGACGAGGGACACGACCCGCCCGGGCTCGACATGCGCCATCTCCTTGGCGGCATTGCCGACCACGACGTTGTCCTCGTTCTCGAAGAACACGACGGACGGGGTGATCTCGCCGTTCGTCGTCTGGTCCCGCACCACGACGGGCCTGCCCGCGTCGTCGATGTACGCGATCACGGAGTAGGTGGTGCCCAGGTCGATCCCGAAGATCCCGGCCTGCTCGTCCGCCATGTGTGTCACCTCTCGTTGTCGTCCGACGTCGTGTCGCCGTCCACCGGGGCGGCGACGTACACCAGCACCTCGGCCGGGGAGAGCAGACCGTCGGTCTCCAGGTCGCGGTAGACCGGCCGGCGGACCTCGGCGACCCGTCCCACGGAGCCCACGTCGGGCGCGACAACGGTCCGGCGAGCCCGGTGCCGACGCGGGTCGAACGTGTCGCCGACGCCCGGCGCCTCGACGACGATGCCGTTGTCGTCGAGCAGGATCTCGACCGTCTGCGCGAAGCTGCGCAGCAGCCTGCCGGCTTGCACCGAGTCGAAGTCGGCGGGCAGGGTCTCCGCCTGGCGCAACAGGTCGTCCCTCAGCCGCGCGACGGCCGTGAGCGCCGGCCGGAGCACCCCGCGGCGCTCGCCGGTCCTCAGCCGCTCGACCTCGGCGTGCAGGTGGTCGATCACCGCCTCGCGATGCGCCGCACGCTCGTTGAGCCGCTCGATCTGTGCGGTGAGCCGTGCGAGTTCGACCGCCACGGGATCGGGCTCCGGCGCATCCGCAGGTTCCGTGGGGGACGGCGTGGTGGGGCCTTCTGCCTCGAGCTCGGTCACGTCTCACCTCTCGCGTCCCGGACCTGTTCGGAAGCATCCGCGCCGTGTGCTGGAACAATGACATTAGTAGTCCCAGGATCGGGTGGGAAGGGTGAAGTCAGACTTGCAGGGGTCATCGGTCTTTTTACGGACAATCGACTCTACGGATGATTTTTGCCCTGAAGGCTTCCGCCGGCCGTTGTCCATCAGGACCATGGACCCATGACTGCCGCCACCTGGACGCGACGCGTGTTCTCCACGACGGGCCTCACACAGGCACCGCCCGGCCCGCATCTCGAGGCGCTCCAGCGACGCTTCGGTGGTGGCACGGTCATGCTCATGATCGACGTCTCGGGCTCGATGGACGGGCCGCCGATCCTGGAGGCCGTCCGCGGGGCGCAGGTCTTCGTCCAGGAAGCGCTCGCGGCCAGGTACCAGGTCGGCGTCATGCTCTGGAACACCGCCGTCGTCTCGGTCTGCGCCCCGACCGCTGACGGACAGGACGCGCGAGCCCTGTTGGCTCCGGTCCGGTCGGCGTGGGGCGGCAATGCGCTCGACGGGCCGCTCGTGCACTGCCAGGAGATCCTCGACGGTTTCACCGGAGACCGGGTCGTCGCGCTCTTCGGTGACGGCGACATCAGCCCGGAATCCGCCGTGCTCACGCAGGTCGCGCGCATGAAGGCGGACAACATCCGCTTCGTGACCCGGGGCCTCGGCGCGTACGCGGCGGCGGCGTTCGCGAAGATCTCCGACGAGAAACCGCAGGACGTCCTCATCGACTCCGCCGCTGGTCTCGCAGACGGGATCGCCAGCATGGCGACCGGGCTGCGCACCAGGCGCTGACCCGGCCAGGCAGGCTGCGTCTCGGACGCTCAGCGCTCCGTGGCGAACGCCCGTTCCGCGAGTCCTCGCGCGCCCAGGGCACCGAGGCCGAAAGTGATCAGGATGGCGAACCACACCGCGTAGAGGCTGACCATCTCCACGGTGTAGCCGGCCGTCGCGCTCCCTGTGGCAAGCGAGAGGACGACGAGGCCGACGGCGCCGACCACCACGGCACAGAGCAGGCTCAGCACGCCGGCGGGTCGACAGACGACGCCCAGCGTCGCGGCGACGACACGCATCCGGAAGGCGACGGCGACGTCGATCCCCAGGACCCAGCCGACGGCCACGAGCGCGGCCTGGACGGGGAGCGGCTCGGCAGCGGTGTAGGTGGTGGCGTGACTCCAGAGCTGTTCCCAGGTGAACGAACTGCCATCGGCGATGTTGCGGCCGTTCGGGAGCGGCTGCGACATGGCCACCGAGAGCCGGAAACCCGAGTAGACGGCGGCGACCACGAGCGCCTGGCCGACCGTCAGGAGGGCGAGGCGCGTCGGCCGGAGCGCGGCGATCCGGTCGGCGATCCGTCCGACGGAAACGGCGCCGCGGCCGATCGCCCGGGCGGTCTTCACCCACTCCGCCACCGCGAGCGCGACGACGAACGGCGCCAGCACCAGCGCGGGCACGCCGAGCCATTGGAGCGTCATGAAGGCGACGTCGGAGGGTGAGGGGACCTCGGGCACGATGTCGATCGTAGGACCCGCCTCAGGCCCGTGACCAGGATGAACCCCGGGACACTCCGATCCGGCCTCGCTTTTTGCCGTCCGGCCCTGGCGCGCCGAGCGCAACCCCCGATGACGGGCATGAAAACGCCCCTCACCTGGTGTTTCAGGTGAGGGGCGATCTGTCGGGCTGACAGGATTTGAACCTGCGACCCCTTGAAGGTCTCGCGGGCTCCCGGAGCCGACCAAACATCTCTAGAAGCTCTTGGATTTCTTTGGAATGGTGCGCGTCGGCTCATACCGACGGCTGGCAGCCTAGCGGGTTCGTCCGGGTCCGCTCGGGTTGTATCTGATGAGCTTCTGATGACCAGTCGGTTCCTGGCTGCGCGCTTCTCGCGCGCCGCGGCGGGCGAGCATGACTGCGGAGTCGATGATCGGTGCTGGCGTCCCGAGCACCAGTTATGACCGAAGCCAGCCGGAGCCCCTGCCCGAACGGGAGGAGTGTGGATCTCGGCGCACGGAGCGCTGGAGGCGCCAGAAGCCCTGCACGCTTTTACTCCTTGGACCAGGCGCCCCAGCCATCTCGCCACTCGTTCACGGAGAGTTCTCCGGTCCGGCTCAGTGCGAGCACCTGGTTCGGGGTTCCGTCCGCGAAGCCGCCGGCCACCGATGTCGGTCCTGCTCCAGGAACGCTCATCCAGGCCCAGTCGGACCAGTCACTGCCCAGGCGCCAACGGTGCCGGATTCTTCCGCTGACGTGCACCGCCCACAACTCGGATCCGTCAGTCGACAGGTTCGCATCGACCAGCCCGTCCTGGCCCGCATACTGCCACGGGCGCCAGGCGCCATCGACCCAATCCTTCGCCCAACAGCGCCCGACAGTGTCGACGACGACGAGGTGCTGATATCCGATCCTGTCCGAACCGGCTGTCACGGATCGCGCGTTGACGCCGTCCGGTAGCTCCATCAGCGTCCAGTCGGACCAAACATCGCTGTGAGTCCAACGGTGGAGCAGGAGCCCGCCTGCAAGGACGACCCACATCTCCAGGTGACACAGCTCGAACGACGAGATGGCGACGTTGGTCGCGTTGACAAGTCCAAGACGTTCCCATTCGAGCCACCCCTCATCGAAGCGTCGGGTCCACGTCCCGCCGTCGGCGTCCGCGGCGAGCAGTCTGTAGTCCCAGTCAGGGCGCGAGCCTCCTGCGACCGATCGCATCCCGGCTATCGATGGCAGATCCATTTCCTCCCAGCCAGACCACCCACGCTGCCCGCCAGGGCTTCGGCAAAGTCGTGGCTATAGGAGCGGTGTGAGGGTGTCTTTGCTGTTGAGACG